>DAONFN010000083.1:0-10254 GCA_035403625.1 Bacteroidales bacterium | reverse complement strand
GACATCCTCCCAGCCGGCCACCAAACCAGCCCCGTTGCCGGCAGAGGAGATGCGACCGGTTTTACCGGGTGAAGACCGGATCGTGGAGATGGATCGGATCCGTCAGCTTATCGCCGGCCATATGGTCCGTTCGGTGCAGACCTCACCCCATGTAACTTCTTTCCAGGAGGTGGATATGACCCGCGTGGCCAACTGGAGAGAAAAGAACAAGGACGCGTTCCAGAAACGTGAAAACGAAAAGCTCACTTACACGCCGGTCCTGATCGATGCCATCGCCCGGGCCGTGCGCGATTTTCCTCAGGTGAACGTTTCCGTCGACGGCACAAAGATCATCTTCCATAAAAATGTCAACATCGGAATGGCGGTTTCGCTCCCGAATTTCAACCTGATCGTCCCGGTTATCGCAAAAGCAGATGAAAAAAACCTGTTTGGGCTTGTCAAAGCCGTGAATGACCTGGCTACCAGGGCACGGGCAGGGAAACTCGTCCCCGATGAAATCACGGGCGGAACTATCTCCCTTACCAACCTGGGATCGTTCGGAACCCTCATGGGAACCCCGATCATCAACCAGCCGCAGACGGCTATCGTCGCAGCCGGCGCCATCCGTAAGCGGGCCGTGGTACTGGAAACTCCCGACGGCGATACGATCGCCATCCGCCCGGTCATGATCATGTCGGTAACCTACGACCACCGCGTGATCGATGGCTCGCTGGGCGGCCAGTTCCTTGCCCGGATCGTGCATTACCTCGAAACGTTCGACCCCAACCAACCCCTCTGATGGAATTAAACCTCACCCGGCCCATCGCCTTCTTCGACCTTGAAACTACCGGCATCAAGGTGGCCACCGACCGCATTGTGGAGATCAGCATCGTTCGTGTGCAACCTGGCGGTGAAACCCGGATCAAGACGATGCGAATCAACCCGGAAATGCCCATTCCCCCGGAAGTCATACAAATCCATGGCATTACCGATGACGACGTCAAAGACTGTCCGGTATTCCGGCAGGTAGCGGCCGATCTGGCCCGTTTCCTCGACGGTTGCGATCTGGCCGGGTACAATTCGAATCATTTCGACATCCCCCTGCTGGTGGAGGAATTCCTGCGCGCCGGAGTCGAATTCGAACTCAAAGGCCGCCGATTCATCGACGTCCAGAACATCTTCCATAAAATGGAACCCCGAAACCTCCGCGCCGCATACCAGTTCTACTGTTCCAAGGAGCTTGAGAACGCCCATAGCGCCGAAGCCGATACCCTGGCCACGTATGAGATACTCAAAGCCCAACTCGACCGGTATACCAATGTGATGATCAAGGACAAACGCGGAAATCTCATCCAGCCCGTCGTCAATGACATGCAGGCTCTCAGCGACTTTTCCTACTCTACGCGCTCGGTCGATCTCATCGGGCACATTGTGTACAACGACAAAAACGTGGAAACCTTCAATTTTGGGAAACATAAAGGAAAACCCGTGCTTCAAGTATTCCGCGACGAACCTTCCTATTATGACTGGATGATGAAGAGTGAATTTCCACTCTCCACCAAAAAGGTCATCACTGCCCTTAAGCTGAAGGAGTTCAACAATTCATCCGTCAAGCTGGACCTCCTTTAACGCCAACCCCTGACCTATGAAGATCATCTGCATCGGCCGCAATTACGTGGAACACATCCGGGAACTCAACAACGCTGTTCCGACAGCTCCGGTTTTCTTCCTGAAGCCCGACACCGCTCTGCTGATCCGGAACAGGCCGTTCTATTACCCGCCCTTCAGTGCTAATGTCCACCACGAAGTGGAGCTGGTGTTAAAGATCTGCAAAGCCGGGAAAAACATTCAGCCGCGGTTTGCCGGCAATTATTATGACCGGATCGGAATCGGATTCGATCTCACGGCCCGCGACCTGCAGGACGAAGCCAAATCGAAAGGTCTGCCCTGGGCCTTGGCCAAGGGTTTCGACCATTCGGCCCCGGTCAGCGAGTTCCTTCCGAAGGAGAAATTTACCGACCTTAAAAACATCCGTTTCGGGCTCGATTTAAATGGCAGGACTGTGCAGGAGGGGAATTCGGGTATGATGATCTATGACTTCGATGCCATCATCTCCGCGATCTCGGCATACATGACCATACGGACGGGCGATCTGGTTTTCACCGGAACTCCTGCCGGTGTAGGTCCAATTCATACAGGTGACTTGCTGGAAGCCTGGATTGAAGGAGAAAAAATGCTCCGGTGCCAGGTGAAGTAACTATTTTAATACGATATCCGAGATTACTTCAGCACCGGCTTCCCTGTTCAGCGCAACCAATATCTTTTTTCGGGCAAACATCAGCTCATTGCGCAGAGGCGCCGAGCTCACCTTGATATAGAGGGTCCCATTCCGGATTCGCAGGTCTGATGTGTTTCTTGCGATCATCTCCCCTACTACCCGATTCCATGCATGTATGATTTTCGCTTCGTTCAGCCGGTCGCGCAAGCGGTAGGTATCGAGCAACTCCTCTATTACCGCCTTCAGCGGCTGTTCATCAGCTTTCCTGTGCGATCTTGGCGACATAATATACGTTATATACCTGGTGACTCCATTGCCTGCCTTTTAAGGACTTGAATCATGCAGTTTCCCCGTCGTCTCCCGGCTGAGTTGCCTCGCGATCATTCCCGGTGCTATCCTCTGGAATCCTGAAAACCTGGTGGTCGATCTCCAGAGATTGGAAGAAAGTCAGGATCCTTTCCCGGCTTGTATCGGTGATAAATACCTGGCCGAAGCTGTTTTCACTCACCAACCGGATCAACTGAGTCACCCGGCGATCATCGAGTTTATCAAAGATATCGTCGAGGAGCAGGATGGGCTTGAACCCCTTGATATTCCTCGTATATTCAAATTGAGCGAGTTTTACTGCAATTACGAACGACTTTTGCTGGCCCTGTGAGCCAAAACGCTTCACGGGATACCCGTCGATGGCCATGTCAAAGTCATCCTTATGAATCCCCAGGGTCGACGAACCGGCTACGCGGTCGCGATCCAGGGCTGCCCTGAAAGCGTCAGCATAAACAGTGCCTTCCCGTTGGGTGACATAACGGATGTCAACCGTTTCATTGCCATTGCTCACGAACCCGTAATATTGACGGAACAGGGGTACGAAACGATCCAGGAATTCTATCCGGCGCTCCGCGATCTTTGTCCCCAGTCTGATCATAGGTTCATCCCACATTTCGAGCGATACCGCATCGAAATACCTCTGTTCGCTGAAGCTCTTCAGCAGCGCGTTACGGTTTGCCAATGCTTTATTGTACTGGATCAGGTCGTCGAGATACAGCCGGTCGAACTGCGAAATGACGCTGTCGATGTATTTCCTCCGCAACTCGCTCCCATCATTGATCAGGTCGCGATCATAGGGCGAAATCATCACCAATGGAAAAATCCCGATATGATCTGCAAGCCGGTCGTATTCTTTCCGGTTGACCATGAAACGCTTGCGCTGGTTTTTCCGCTGTATGCACTGAACCAGATCGGAAATGCCGTCCCCCCGTTCAAACTGACCATGGATGGCAAACAACTCGTCGCCGTGCCGTATATTCTGGAGGTCCAGACTCGAAAAGTAGCTTTTACAGAAGGAAAGATAATGAATTGCGTCGAGCAGGTTGGTCTTTCCCGCTCCGTTGTTGCCAACGAAACAGTTGATCTTGGCTGAAAATTCAAATTCCGCTTCCCGGTAATTCTTGAACCCGGCCAGGGTTAGTTTACGCAACCAGATATCAACCATCGATCTCCTCTATTCGGTCAGCCACTTCCTGCATCAGCCACTTCGGCGTTGATGTAGCGCCGCAAACACCGGCATTCCGGGCATGCTCAAACCACACATTATCCAGGTCCAAAGCGCCGGAAACCAGGTAAGTCCTGGGATTTACGCTGCGGCAGGTTTCAAACAGTATCCGGCCATTGGAACTTTCTTTCCCGCTCACAAAGATAATGACGTCGAAGGAAGTTGCGAACTCTTTAAGCCGGGCAGAACGGCTTGACACCTGACCGCACACGGTATCAAAAGCCCTGAAATCAGGCAACGGTACGCCCGCGTTCCCTTCCATTTCCTTCCTGATCCTCGCGGCAACAGCCTGAAAATCATGACGGTTCATGGTGGTCTGGCTGAAGATTCGCACAGGGCGTGTAAAGTCAATCCCGGAAAGGTCACCCGAGGGGCCCACCACAATCGCAAGCCCGTTTGCATGGCCGCAAAGAGCCTTGACCTCGGCATGCCCCTCTTTTCCAAAAATCACCACCTGGCCGTTTTTCGCTTTCAGTTCTTCGGCAGCCTCACGAACTTTCTCCTGGAGGCGAAGGACGATCGGGCAGGTGGCATCAACCAGGTCGATGCCCAGCAAAGCGGCTTTCCGGTATATTTCAGGCGGTTCGCCATGAGCACGGATCAGTACCGGTGAATCGTGAATCTGATCCAGAGCGTCGGCTGAAATGGTGGATAATCCGAGTTCCGACAACCTTTTCACCTCGCGTTCGTTATGCACGATATCGCCGAGACAGGGCAGCGACGACCGATCCTTCAACTCCCGTTCAGCTGTCTCAACGGCACGCTGAACGCCGAAACAGAATCCCGATCCCGGATCAATGGTGACCTGCACCCTATTGCTTTTTGGTAAACTCCTTGAAATTGATCCCCAGGGTAAGATAATTCATGGGGATCCCTGCAGTGTAAGAGGCACGGGTGTAACCCAGGCTGAACATTTTGATCCGCAGTCCGGCCCCGAAAGTAAAACCGGTCATTCCTGCATGGGTCGATAACTTCAGCTCCTGTCTGCGCTGGTAATTATAACCGATCCGGATGTCGAGAACCTTGGCAATGGTAAGCTCGGCGCCGATCACGATGTGGCGCATGATCCCGTCGGCGATCTTTCCGGCGCCCGATTTTTTCTTTACCTCACCGGTGATGGGGTCGGCTTTGTTGGCCTGGTCGGCCGCATCAAAATAGGTAAGATCCCAATGGTTGAGGTTAGTGAGCAACTGGGAGAACCGCAGCGGAATATGTTTCATCTTTTCCGAAAGGCCGATCTGCAATTCAAAGGGCAACGCTTCGTACTTTCCCGGGAGATACGGCACCAGTTGCGACCCGATATTCCTTCCCAGTAAAGATGCCGTAAAAGCCTCGTCTTTGGAAGTATAGGTTCCCGACACATCCACGGCAATGCCGAAGGAACGATAGCTTTCGAGCTGGGAATAGATCAGCTTGGCGTTGGCCCCGATAGAGAGTACCGGCATCAGCCTGCGGCCCCATCCGACATTCAGCGCATACTCCGACACTCCGAAATCACCGGTAAGGTTCCCCGATTCATCCGCGCCGGTAAATTTCCCGTAGTTCACAAACTGAAGGCTTCCGACAAAGGTGCCCGCTGTTTTAAATTCCTGCCCATAGGCGACAAAGCCGTAGTGTATTCCCCCGGGGATATTCACATACCCCAGTGCGGCGGTGCCCGACATCTCCGGCCGGATCAGGGATGGATTGGCCAGGGTAAGGGTGATATCGTTATCATTGACAGCGAGAAAGTTCCCTCCCAGACCCGCCACCCGGGCCGAACTGGAAACCCCCAGGAATTTATACGTTCCATTGCCACCGATCTGACTGAACGAAGGCACGGATGGAACGGAAAGGGCCAGGGAAAGAAGAATTACGGGTATGAAACTGCGCACGTTTTCCGAATTGGTTTTGAGTTAAAACGAAAAACTATCCATATTATTTTGCGGGATCAGGTCATCAGACCACGGCCGGTCTTGACGATCTTTTTTTCCTCCTTAAGATCGGTCACCAGTTTGTCCAGAATTCCGTTGATGAACAACTTGCTTTTCTGAGAACTGAACCGCTTGGAGATCTCAATATATTCGTTCATCGTCACCTTGACCGGGATCTGCGGAAAATGTATCAACTCAGTCAGGGCCATCTTGATAAGGAGAATGTCTGTCAGGGCGATTCGCTCGAGTTCCCAGTTACGTGTCCGGGCGTCGATCAGACCATCGTACTCCTCACTGCTGCGGATTGTTTTGCGAAACAGCCCGGTGATGAATTTTTTATCTTCCGCCGGATCGTCTTCCAGGCCGGCCGTCAGCAGACCCGTCAGAGAGTCAGTACTGGCAAAGGTCTCTGGCATCAGCCGGATCGTTTTAAGGTTAAATACGGCCGCCACTTCGAAATCGTCGTCCCAGTGGATGTTCCGCTCTTCGAAATAATACTGCAGTTCGCCCGATCTGGCGATAAACTTCCGGAACAGCCTCTCTATGAAAAGCTGGTCTTCACGAAAAGAATCTTCGCCGGATGAAAGATATTCTGCGAGGTCCTTGCTGGCCTTCAGCCGCTGGTACACCTTTCTCACCATCTCCTGTTCCTCTGTCCATGAAATCCGGTACTTTTCCGACATGGAAGCCATCTCCCGGTTTTCCTGGATCTTAAGGATCAGCCGGTTTTCGACCAGCTTATAACTGGGATTCAATTCTTCCGGGGTGGGAAAAAACTTCGTCTTGGCCTCCTCCATCCGGAAGCGGTAGAAATGAATGATCTCAAGGAGAAAGGAAAGCTGGAGAAAATAGAGTTCGTAAACTTTGTCAAGGCTGGTCAGCAGGTTCTTTTCAGCCACTTCAATCCTTGGCTCCCCTCCCTGAAAATATGCATACAGTGCCTGGAGCACCTTTATCCTGTAATGTCTTCTGCCGAGCATGACCGCGTTTTATGCTAAAGAACAATTTACTGTGAGAAACGGGTGCAAAACTACACAAATTAGAAATTAATCCGGGATTCAAACAATTTTTTTATTTTTGTCACCGTTGGAATGACCATCAACGACTCAAATTTAAGACTACCGCAGGATGGAAGAACTTGAAAACAAGGAAAGGGACAGGGAAGAGATATTTTCGCGAGCCGTTCGCGCCGGAAAGCGTACATATTTCTTCGATGTGAAGGCGACCGTTAACGACGAATACTACATTACCATTACCGAGAGCAAAAAGCGGTTCAACAACGAACAGGGAAAGTTTTTTTACGAAAAGCACAAACTGTTCCTATACAAGGAGGACTTCGATAAATTCGCCGTCGGTCTGAATGACGCGGTTGAATTCATCCGGACCGGCAGGGTACCCGAGCACACGGAAACGGACGACAGCAGTCGGACGGATGAGGATGCTGCCGAAACCCGCCCCGCTTCAAGGTCGATCGAATTCGAAGACCTGCTCCCCGGTTCCGACACTCACTGAGAGCGTCTCCCCGCTGCTGATGATAGCCTGCACCCCGTGCGGGTCGTCAAAACTTTTCAACATTATTCCCTGTATTACTATTTCCACGTAATTTTGTCACCTAGTAACCATACCAGATGGGTAAAGTAATTGCAATTGCCAACCAGAAGGGCGGCGTCGGTAAAACTACCACAGCGATCAACCTGGCCGCAGGTCTCGCCGTTCTCGAACATAAAACCCTGATCATCGACGCGGATCCCCAGGCCAACGCCACCTCCGGAGTAGGGTTCGATCCGCGCAACATTAAAACGAGCATCTATGAGTGCATCATGGACGATGTGGAGGCCAGGAACATCATCCTGAATACCTCAACCCCGAACCTCGACCTGCTTCCCGCACACATCGACCTCGTCGGTGCCGAGATCGAAATGATCAACCTGCCCAACCGGGAAAAAATGATGCGGAAAGTCATTGCCGGTATCCGCGACGATTATGATTTCATCATCATCGACTGCTCCCCTTCTCTCGGCCTGATCACCGTCAACTCGCTCACTGCCGCCGATTCGGTAATCATCCCCGTTCAATGTGAATATTTCGCGCTCGAAGGGCTCGGAAAACTGCTGAACACCATTAAAATAGTGCAGTCCCGCCTGAACCCGTCGCTGGATATCGAAGGGATTCTCCTGACCATGTACGACAACCGGCTGAACTTAGCCAAACAGGTGGTTGAGGAAGTCAAGGTCCACTTCCAGCAAATGGTCTTCCAGACCATCATCAACCGTAACACCAAACTGGGCGAAGCGCCGAGTTTCGGACTTACGATCATGCTCCACGATATTAACAGCTCAGGCGCGATCAATTACCTCAATCTGGCTCGGGAGATCCTGCAGAACAACAACCTCACCAAGCTGACCAACGCTGAAAAAGAGATCAATGTCTGACAGCCATCCTAAAAAAAAAGCCCTCGGAAGAGGACTCAGCGCCCTGCTGGAAAGCCCGGAATCCGCCGGACATATCCGCGAATTGCCGGAAGAATATACCGCTGAACATGTTGCCCAGGTCAGGGTCGACCAGATTGAGCCCAACCCATTCCAGCCACGCATCCATTTCGACGAAAAGGAACTGCTCGAGCTGTCCGGTTCTATCCAGGCACATGGGATCATCCAGCCCCTTACCGTTCGCCGGATCGATGCAAACCGGTACCAGCTGATCTCGGGCGAACGTAGGCTGAAAGCTTCCATCCGCGCAGGACTTATCCAGGTACCTGCCTATATCCGCCTGGCCAACGACGAACAGATGCTCGAAATGGCACTGGTCGAAAATATCCAGCGGGAAGACCTGAATCCGCTCGAAATCGCCATCAGCTTTCAGCGCCTGCTGGAAGAATGCCAGATCAGCCAGGAAGACCTCAGCCGAAAAGTAGGCAAGGACCGATCGACGGTGGCGAACTACATCCGCCTGCTGAAGCTCCCTACGGAAATTCAGGTGGCCGTAAGGGACAACCTTATCACCATGGGCCATGCCCGCGCCCTCATCAACGTGACCGACGAACAATCCCAACTGGTCATTCTGAAAAAGATCCTGGAAAAGAAGCTGTCTGTCAGGGAAGTGGAGGAGGCCGTCAGAAACCTGGGGAAGAAAGGAACAGCCGGGAACCAAAAAACGGAACTACCACCGAAATATGAGGTGGCAAAACTGAAACTGGGCGACCGGCTTCACTCGGGTGTCGACATCCGTCTCAACCGAAAAGGCAGCGGATCATTGATCATTGACTTCCGATCGCCCGACGACTTCGACCGGATCATGTCCAAACTGGAATCCTAAATGAAGGCACTCCTCCCCCTTGTTTTATTTTGCCTTCTTGTACCCGTCGTAAAAACCTATGCCCTGACCGTCTCACCCGACACCATCCGTGTCGAACAGCCCGACTCTGTAAGGGAAAAAGAACACTCCCCTACCCGGGCCACCATCCTTTCAGCCTGTGTGCCAGGACTGGGACAGATCTACAACCGAAAATACTGGAAAGTTCCCGTAGTCTATGCCGGTTTCGGGGTCCTCACCTACTTTATCTATACCAACGCTGACTATTATATCAGTTTTAAGTGCGCCTACATCGAATCCTCGCTGGGGAATAAATATGGATCCTATGCAAACCTGGTTCAGCGTTATACAGCCGACCAACTGCTTTCAGCCCGGGAATACTATCGACGGAACCTGGAGGTCAGCATCATTTTCACCACCCTTTGGTATGTCCTGAACATCCTCGACGCCACTGTGGATGCACACCTTTATACATACAACATCTCGGATAAATTATCCATGAAACTGGAACCGGCCCTTCTCCCCGCCGGAACCGGTTTCTCCCCGTCAGGCGGCCTTAGGGTATGCCTGAACTTCTGAAATCCAACACGCCTATGAAAATTGCCTTGCTGGGATATGGAAAAATGGGCCAGGAGATTGAAAAACTGGCTGAAAAAAGAGGACATGAGATCGTAATCGTGGTCGACAGCCTGGAAGACTGGGAACAGGACGACCTTCACCTGGATACCGCCGATGTCGCCATTGACTTTTCCACACCGGTCAGTGTGGTCGAGAACATCTACCATTGCCTCGCAGCAAAGATCCCGGTCGTGATCGGGACCACAGGATGGCTCGACGATCTCGAAAAAGTTAAAGATGATTGTAAAGAACGTGGCGGAACCATCTTCTTTGCACCCAACTACAGCATCGGCGTCAACCTGTTTTTCGCCCTCAATCGTCAGCTTGCCTCGATCATGTCGAAATGGGAAAACTATACCATTTCTATCGAGGAAACCCACCATATCCACAAACAGGATGCTCCCAGCGGAACAGCCATCGTGCTGGCCAACGACATCATCCATGTCAATGACAGAAAGGAAAAATGGGTCCGGGAAACCGTCGAGAACCCCGATGAACTCGGCATTAAATCCTACCGGACTGCCAATGTCCCGGGCACCCATATTGTTCGCTATGAATCGGAGGAGGACAGCATCGAGATCATCCACACCGCTAAAAGCCGC
>DAONFN010000082.1:0-10342 GCA_035403625.1 Bacteroidales bacterium | reverse complement strand
CCCGGTGGTGATCCTGGTTGACCGGTCCAGCGCCTCTGCCAGTGAAATCCTGGCCGGGTCCCTGCAGGATCTCGACCGGGCGGTGGTGATCGGCCAGCGGACATTCGGTAAAGGGCTGGTCCAGAATGTGGTACCTCTCTCCTACAACGCCCAGATGAAGATCACGGTAGCCAAGTACTACATTCCCAGCGGACGGTGCATCCAGGCCATCGATTATGAGCATAAAAAGACCGATGGATCTTTCGGGAAGATTCCCGATTCGCTCATCCGTGCCTTTAAAACAAAGAATGGTCGTACGGTATATGACGGTGGAGGCATCCTCCCCGATATCGTTACCCCTACCCGGCATTTCAGCAACCTGGCCACCGCCGTATTCCGGAAATATCTGGTCTTCGACTTTGCCACCCAATTCGCCCGGCAACACCCATCCATTGATCCTCCGGATAAATTCACAATCACCGATTCCATCTTCAGCAGTTTTACCCGGTACATCGGCAGTAAGGACTTCAATTACAAGACGCGGAGTGAAACGGCACTGGAGAACCTGAAAGATATTGCACTGAAGGAGAACTATTTCGACGCGATACAGCTGGAATATGATCATCTGAAAGCCCGGATGGAGAAGGATAAAAAGGAGGACCTCAATAAGTACAGCGATCAGATCAAAGAGTTGCTCCGCATGGAGATCATCTCCCGCTATTACTACCAGAAGGGCAAGGCGCTGGCCGCCCTGAACAACGATCCGGAACTCAAGGAAGCGATCGCAACGATCCGCGATACAGCCAAATATTCGGATATCCTGGCGGGCAAATATGTCCAGCCGAAACCCGAGATTCCGGTCCGGGGCGATGATGAAGATGAAACCCTGGACGACTAACCACTCGCCGATGAAACAGATCACACACTCCATTCATTATCAGGAATATGATTCCGTGGAAGAACTTGCTCCGCGCGACCGGGAATTGTTCGACCGGGCGCGGGAGGCGGTGGGCGGTTCCTATGCTCCCTATTCGCATTATCATGTAGGAGCAGCCGTCCGCATGGCAAATGGAAAGGTGGCCACCGGAAGCAACCAGGAAAACATGTCGTTCCCGGCAGGCCTCTGTGCCGAGCGGGTCGCTGTCTTTTCGGCTGCTTCTTCAAATCCCGGGGTGGCGGTGACCGATATCGCCATCACGGCGAAGGCCGAAGCGTTTGAAGTGAACGAACCGGTGCCCCCCTGCGGGATGTGCCGGCAGGCCATCGTCGAGTACGAGATGAAATTCAACCAGCCCATCCGCCTGATCCTGGGTGGCGACCAGGGCAAAATCTTCATTTTTGAGGGTATGCGAAGTTTGCTGCCCCTTGCGTTCCATGAAGACGGCCTTACCCGGAAAAAATAATTGGCTTCCAAATCTTCCTGCGCATGTTCAGAAAATTCACCCGTACCTTTCTTCTCCTCTTCCTGGTTCTTCCGTTTCTTTCCATGACCGGCGACAAACCCGCCTATCAGATATACAACGGGAAAGGCAGGCAGGAAGATTACCGTGCCCTCCTGAAGGCAGCCTCCCGGGCCAACATCATTTTATTCGGTGAACTGCATAAAAACCCGATCGCACATTGGCTGGAATTCGAACTGACCCGCGACCTTTATGCGGAACTGGGAAATAACCTGGTGCTGGGGGCGGAGATGTTCGAGGTAGACAATCAACTGCTGCTCAACGAATACACCTCAAAGATGATCCGCAAGAAGGACTTCGAAGCGGAAGCAAAATTGTGGCCAAACTATAAGACCGACTATGCCTCGCTCGTCGATTTTGCCCGTGAAAAAGGCCTCCGCTTCGTAGCTACCAATATCCCGAGGCGTTACGCAGCCCTGGTGAACACCAAAGGTTTTGAAGGGCTCGACAGCATCAATGCCATGGAGCGCGGTCTGATCGCCCCCCTGCCGATCAAATATCCCGATACGCTTGCCTGTTATGCCGATATCGTAAAAAGTGCGGGAAACGATATGCCCGCCCATCTCACGGCCAACCTGGGTAAGGCACAAGCCATCAAGGATGCCACGATGGCGCATTTTCTGACGAAGAACGGGGCATTCGACGGAAAGACAGTTCTCCATTTCAACGGATCCTATCACAGCGAGAACCGCCAGGGTATCGTCTGGTACGTGAACCAGGCCATCCGCAAGACCAGCTTGGACCTGAAAGTTCTGACCATCGCCTGTATCGAGCAGGAGAACATCGACACCCTTTCTGCCAAAGATGCAGCGAAGGCTGATTTCATTATCGTGATCCCGTCCAGCATGCCCGGTTCAGAGGGCAAATAAACCCGGTACGGTTATCCCGGCTGGTCAGGCGAAGGTAAAATAGGCGTTAATCAGGAAATTCCATAGAGTGACGACGACGGTAGCGACTACCTTCGAAAGGTAAAAGTTCACCTTGAACTTTCCAGTCATCGCCCAGATGATCAGCAGGTTGATGAAAAGTCCGATCAGGGCAATGAGAAAGAATCGGGTGAACTCCATCATGATGTTCGGGTTGGTACTCCGGAAGGTCCAGATCCGGTTCAGAAAGAAATTGCTGGTAGCCGCCAGAATAAAACCGAATGTGTTGGAGATGTACTTCTGGATCTTCAGTATCTCCTTGCAGATGAAAGTAGTACCAAAATCGACGAACACGCCGGAAAAGCCAACCAGGGAGAATTTGATAAATTTCAGAAGGAAGGCTTCGGTGAAAAACGATTGAAGCAGCATGGGGCAGGATTATAGTTGAACGATCAACACCTCGGTTTTACCGTCACGGAGCACCTCGACGCTGATGGTCTGGCCGTGTTTCAGTTTCTGCAGGCGCGACATATACTCGTAAATATTTCCGACGGTCTGGCCGTTGATACCGGTGATGATGTCGCCTTTCTTAATGCCTGCGTTCCAGGCAGGACCGTCTTTTGTCACCCCGTCGATACGCAGACCCTTCTTTTCGGTACCGGCAAAATCAGGCATTATCCCCAGGGTGACCTTCAGCTTTCGTCCGGTCCTGCCGGTCTGTTCCTTCTTTCCCGATTCGCGGAAAGAAAGGGGTGCCTTAAGCCCGTCGACGGCGCGGATTACGGATGCAGCGAAATCGCCCACACGCTTTTCGTTCTCATAATCGATCTTGTCGGCATCGTCGAACGGAGTGTGGTAATCGGTATGCACCCCGGTGTTGAAATAAAATACCGGGATGTTGGCCGCATAGAAAGATGCATGATCGGAAGGCCCGTATCCGTCGGAGGCATGAACCACTGCAAACGGCAGTCCGGTTTCCAGCGGCTTAAGCAACGAATCCGCCTCGGCTGAAGTGCCGGTACCACTGAGGGAGATGGAATTTTTCTCTTTGTCAAAACGACCGACCATATCAAAATTGAACATGGCTTTGATCCTCTTTATATCGATGGGGGCATGATCGACGAAATATTTCGAGCCCAGCAAACCCATCTCCTCGCCGGTGAAAGCAATGAAGAGGATGCTGCGCCGGGGCGCAGGGATACCCGCCGCCAGGTTGCCGGCCAGTTCCATCACCATGGCTGTGCCCGAAGCGTTGTCGTCAGCGCCGTTGTGAACGGCAGTGGTGTCGGGCATCCGGGAACCGCTGGAAAGCCCCCCGAAACCCAGGTGGTCATAATGTGCCCCCACCACGAGGTATTCCCCCCGAACGGCAGGGTCGCTGCCCTCGAGCAGTGCGACCACATTCGCGGTCTTTGCCTTGCGTTGTTCCACATCAGTCGTGGCCTCCAGCATCACTCCGGTCTTCAGACTGTGCGGGGCTTTCCCCTCGGAAATGACCCGGTCCAGGCTGTCTGCGGTATAACCCGTGCGACTGAGGATCCTGTCGGCCAGGGTACGGGTGATGCTCAGCACGGGGATACCCCCGGTGATCTCATTGTTTTCCACAACCAGGGGCATCAGCTTGTCTTCTTTATCAAGGCCCTTCGGAGTAACGAGCAGCATCCCGGCAGCCCCTTTGTCCTTGGCTGTAAGCACTTTGGTCCTGACATCGCTATACGGGATGAATTTGCTGTCGGAATTGTCCAGTTCCGGATCCGCCCGGAATACCATCACCCATGCTCCCCGGGCTTCAATGTCACGGTAATCGCTCCATTTCAGGCTATCTGATTCAATATCGAAACCATAGCCGGCAAAAACCACCTGCGCGTTCACGGTGGCATTGGCAGAAAAAGCGAGCGGGGCAAAATCCTTCTTCACTTCCGCTTCCTTACCATCCGCCACGAGCTTGTTCTTATCTCCCAACCGGGCATCCGTCACCACCTCGAACCACTGAAATCCATGATCGGCCAGCAACTTCAGGCCGGCTTCCTGAAAAGCATCACGAATATATCCTGCCGCAACATCGATCTCCGGAGTTCCCGGTTTTCGTCCTTTCAGGGAATCGGATGCCAGGAATCCGATGTATTGTTTCAGGTCTTTCACCGAAATAACACTTTCCTGGGATTGAACCCGAATGACCTGGAACAACAGGAACGGGATCAGGATGATCAGTTTTTTCATGGATGTTCGTTGTTATCCTTTTACTTGCTTGATGATGCCTCCGCCAAGCACCACCTCTTCGTCATAGAATACGGCCGACTGACCGGGAGTGATGGCATCGTTGGGATGAAAAAAAGTAACCAGTACTTCGCCGTTCTCCATGGGCTCGATGCGGGCTTCCCGTTCTTTCTGTGCAGACCGGATCTTGGCGGTGCAGTCCATCGGCCCTGACAGGCTCTCCAAGGCGATCCAGTTCATCCCGGTCACCACGAATGATGTGTTGAAAGTTTCTGACCTCACTCCTACCCTCACGGTGTTGGTCTCCCTGTCGAGCCCGATCACATACAGCGGCTCAGACCAGGCGATTCCAAGGCCTTTCCGCTGCCCGATGGTGTAGTTCCAGATTCCGTTGTGGCGTCCCAGTACCTGCCCGGCTGTGTTTACGATATCGCCCGGCAATGCCTCCACATCCAGCAGTTCTTTGTAATCACCGCTAAAGAAATCCTGGCTCTCCTCGATGTCTTCCACGGTGATCCCCACCTGGCGAGCCAATGCTTTGATTTCGGTCTTGGTATATCCGCCAAGCGGCAACATCACCTTCGAAAGCTGGTCCTGCGATAACCGGTGGATGAAATAGGTCTGGTCCTTTTTGCGATCGGCGGCCTTTTTCAACACATAACGGCCGTATTTCTGACTAAAACCGACAGCGGCATAATGACCTGTTGCGAAGTAATCGAAAGCGATCCCGCCCTTGCGAGCCATTTCGGGAAGCAGGCCGAACTTGATCAACTGGTTGCATTGTACGCAGGGGTTGGGCGTCCGGCCGGCGAGGTACTCTGCTTTGAAATAGTCGAGCACCGCTTTCCGGTATTCGGCTGAGCAGTCGAAAACATGATAGGGAATCTCCAGTCTTTCAGCGATGGACCGGGCTTCGCGGATCTCTTCCTCCTCATCGGAACCGTAACAGGCATGTTTCCCTGTCGACTTGTAAGAACCGTCCCAGATCGCCATGGTGACGCCGATCACCGTGTATCCCTCTTTTTTCAGCAGGTAGGCGGCCACCGATGAATCGACACCGCCGCTGAGTCCAACAATAACGATAGGTTTAGTGGTCAAACGGGAAAATTTGCATGAATAATATGGGGTGCAAAGGTACCAATTATTTGGTTTCCGGTACCTTGAAGCGGTCGCCTGTATTTTCGATCATTTTCCGCTCCCACTCCTTCCCATAGCCGGGTTGGGCAGGCTTTCTGGGAATACCCCGTTCATTCCCGTTATCCAGAATTTCAAATCCCCGGGTTTGCTTGACATTGCCATCAATGTACTTCATGAAAAGATAATGATAAAAATCCTTCCATTTCGATACCACCAGGTTACCGGTATACACGCAGTAATCGGTGAGATAACGGGTTGCAGCCGCCGGGTTTTCGGAAAAGAGGTCCGCTGCCCGTGTGTCAACGATTTCCGTTTCCCTCCGGAGCCGGTTTTCAATTTCCCCTTGATAAAGTTCAATTTCCGGATGGATCATATCATACCGGGTATAGGCCCAGTTGTTCACCTGGCTGAAGGTCCAGAAAGCAGAATTTTCAGACCATCCAACCATCGAGCCGTTCCCCCGGAGATAGCTTTCAGGTATCATACCGGTACCGCAGTACATCGGAACATATACACATCCGTCGGCATCGTCGACCCCGAACCAGAATATCCCTCCCACCGGGTCAGGCAAACGGCTCCGCGACTGTGCCACGAAACTGTAGCCGGTTTGCTGGGTGGCGATGGCGCGTTCATTGAGGTAGGTTACGCTGTCGATGGTAAACTCCATCGGGCGCCAGCGGTAAGGCAGGTGAAAGGGACCGGCGCCGAGGTCGTATCTCATGTCGAGCGGAGTATCCTCGAAATGATCGCGCATGGCCGCCATAACATCCTGCAAAGCGATGAGCGAATCGACGCGGACCCACAGAGGCAGACGGTTCGACACATACCCGTTGGGATTTGCGCCACCTGAAGTGCAGCGTTTGTCATGCGACAACTGCCCCAGCGCATAGCGGGTGTAGTCGGGATTGTCGCGGACCGACCGGTTCACTTTCCGGAAGAACGACCAGATGCGGGCATCGCAGAACCGGGCACCGCCGAAATTCACCGGATTATAGACGTCGGAAAAGCTGAAATCGCTGTCGTTCCCGGCATAGAATCCATGTTCCCGGGCAAATGTGATCACATCGGATGAATGATAGACGGTGCGTGCCGGATCGTTCC
The DNA here is from genome assembly GCA_035403625.1 of Bacteroidales bacterium. Classification (GTDB taxonomy): domain Bacteria; phylum Bacteroidota; class Bacteroidia; order Bacteroidales; family FEN-979; genus CAIVAT01. Next base: position 3,582 of record DAONFN010000082.1, on the reverse strand, counting down.
AATCGTTGGACTTCTGAAACGGGAATGTGGTGATCCTGGCCTGATTGGCGTGACCGCTGACACACCCGTCGGGAATCAGGCGGGCGACCCAGACAGCTCCCTTTCCGAAGCTACCCTTCCCGATGATCTCCATGATCCAGGCCTCATTCGCATCGGAAATGGAAAACGATTCGCCACCCGATGCATAACCATATTCGGCAACCAGGTCGGTCATTACCCGGATCATCTCCCGGGCGGTTTTCGACCGTTGCAGTCCGATCTTCATCAGCGAACCATAGTCGAGCTGGGCACCCGGCTGGCTGGCCAACGGCTCCAGTCCGCCGAAAGTTGTCTCCCCGATAGCTACCTGGTGTTCGTTCATGAACTGGATCACGGCGTAGGTATGTGGCGCCTCGGGGATCGAGCCCATGTATTTCCAGGATTCATAATGGTAGATATCGCACATCTCCCCGGGTCCGTGGTTGGCGGCCGGATAGAAATCAATTGCGCCATACCGGGTGTGCGAGTCGGCCGCGTATGTGATCATGACCGATCCGTCGCGGCTGGCGCCTTTGGTCACGATCAGGTTGGTGCAGGCCGGAGAGGGTAACGCCAGCCATAGAAATACCACGAGCAATGCCGTGGACCTGCTCTTCATTTGCATACGAATAGATTTGATTCCGGAGCCTGCGCTATTCCAGTTCCTTGATCGATTTGCGGATGATCTCCACCGCTTCGTGGATCTGCTCTTCCGTGATCACCAACGGCGGAGCAAAACGGATAATATGATGGTGAGTGGGCTTCGCCAGAAGTCCGTTGTCGCGCATCTTCAGGCAAATATCCCAAGCCGACTTCCCGTTGAACGGCTTGATCACGATGGCGTTGAGCAATCCTTTGCCACGAACCAGTTCGATATAGGGTGAGTTGATCTTCCGCAGTTCGGAACGGAAGATCTCCCCGAGGCGAAGGGCGTTCTCAGCCAGTTTTTCCTCCTTCACCACCTCCAGTGCGGCGATCGCCACCTTGGCAGCGACAGGGTTACCTCCAAAGGTAGAACCATGTTCTCCCGGATGAATGCACATCATCACGGGGTCGTCGGCTAATACGGCCGAAATCGGGTAGACTCCTCCGGAAAGGGCTTTTCCGAGGATGAGCAAATCGGGCTTGATCCCTTCCCAGTCGCAGGCAAGCAGGCGCCCCGTGCGGGCAATACCGGTCTGGACTTCGTCGGCGATGAACAGGACGTTTTTCGCTTTGCAAAGGTCATAAGCCTTTTTCAGGTATCCTTCATCGGGAACAAATACACCTGCTTCTCCCTGGATCGGTTCAACCAGAAACCCGGCCACGTTCGGATCTTCAAGCGCCTTTTCAAGTGCGCCAAGATCGTTGTAGGGAATCGGCACAAAACCCGGGGTGAAGGGTCCGAAGTCGTTGATCGCATCCGGGTCGTTCGACATGGAAATGATGGTGATCGTGCGCCCGTGGAAATTGTTGGTACAGCAGATGATTTTGGCCTGGTTTTCGGGAATCCCTTTTACCTTGTAACCCCATTTGCGGGTTACCTTCAGTGCCGTTTCATCGCCTTCAGCCCCGGAGTTCATTGGTAGAACACGCTGGTAGCCGAAATATTCAGTGATGTATTTTTCATAAACACCCAGTACGTTGTTGTAAAAGGCACGTGATGTAAGTTCAAGCGTCTGGGCCTGCTCGATGAGGGCGGCTACGATCTTGGGGTGACAGTGACCCTGATTGACGGCGGAATAGGCAGAAAGGAAATCATAATAACGTTTGCCTTCGACGTCCCACATAAAGACGCCTTTTCCACGGGCAAGTACGACGGGCAGGGGATGGTAGTTATGGGCCCCGTACTTATCTTCGAGGTCCATGGCCATCTGTGAGGTTTTCACTTCGGTCATAATATGCTGTTTTTAAGTTATTTCGTAATCACAAATTCACCGGTCACCATCTTTTTCCCATTTTCATTCAGGCGATAGAAATAAACACCCGAGGGGAGGAACGACACATCAAAAGATGTTGTCAGCCCTTCGACCGGTTTCACGGCAAACTGTTTCCCTTCGCTGGTGAACAGGGTCACCTCGCCCTTGCGAATGGCCCTTGAGAATTCCATCGTCATCCTTGCGGCAACGGGCATTGGGGTGATTTTCACTCCCACTTCGGGCATCAGCGACATCTCCATACCTGAAACGTTGGTCAGGGTTACGTCATCGAAATAGGCCTTGCTGCCTACCTGACCCACGCTGGCCATCATGAACGAGGCGTTATACCCGGCACAGGAGAGCAGGAGCACCGTGATAGAGTCGGGGAAGGTGGTATTGTCGCGGTACGTGATCTCCTGATCGAAGAAGGTCCATGCGCTCTGTGTGCCGTGAAACACGAGGCGGTTATGGGCTATCGTGTCCCTGCGGTGGGTTTCCGGGTTCCATTTCGAAAGCAGGATGATGGCTGCGGAGGAGTCGTTCAGGAGTGGATACGACTGGTAATACCCCTGGAACCTGACCGGTTTTGTCATCCAGGTAAACGGTTGACCCAGGGTTGCATTCATCGAGGTCCAGTTGATGGCAATGGTGCCGATCACTCCGGGAATGACAATGTCCATGACATTGATCTTACGCGTTACCAGCCGGGCGCTCTTGGTCCCGCTATGAGCGGTATCGGAAGGATATGCGGTAATTCCCGGGGGGGTGGCAATGGTATCGAGAATATTGAGGGTACGGAAAAAACCTCCGGTCGGTTCCCAGAAACCCTGGGCCGGGTGCGTGGGATGTGGAGCAAAGTACCACCCTTCAAAATTACCATTGGTCAGCGAGGACTGGCTGAAGGCGGTGAGTCCCAGAAACAGTGAAACGAGGATCAGTAAGTTCTTTTTCATAGCAGTGGAATAAAGAATGAAACGTTGGGTTTAAATTGTTAGTAAAACCTGGAGGGAGGTTACCCGGGGCGATTCGATCGTGATCGGCCGCAGGGAGTATTCGGTATTCAGCAAATTGTTGATCAGCAGAGAGAACTTGAAATCTCCCAGGGAATAACTCACCCTGAAATCGACGATGACATTGCCGTTGTTGTGCTCCTCCCGGTACTTCTTGATCCCGGAGTGCATCGCTTTGGGCTCATCGAGGTGATAAAGAAAGACGTCGATGTTCCTCATGTAACTGAAATACTTGACACTGAATCCAGTGGAGAAATAATTGTGGTACGTCAGCTGGATATCGGCTTTGGCAATGTGCTCAAGACGATACTTGAGTATGTTTCCGGTAGTATCGGAACTTGTGTTGCTGTATGAATAGTACCGGGTTTTATGGGTACTAGTCTCAAAATGTTCATAATAGATCTTGTCGGGTTCGAGCGCTTCCGGCACTGACCAGGTATAACCCATGAGCACGGAGAGAAGAAGATTCCTGAAAATTCTACCGTTCCCTGTCAGGGTGGCATCGGCACCGTAAATTCGCGCCGGACCTGTATTAAGAAATTTAAAGCCGGTGCTTTTTGTCAGCAAAGCGTTTCCCCAGGTCCCGAAGTTCAGTTCAACATAATTGTCGTACCTCTCATAGAAGCCCGAAAGGTCGACCATGGCGCCGAATTTCC
>DAONFN010000081.1:0-10390 GCA_035403625.1 Bacteroidales bacterium | reverse complement strand
ACCGGCCCGAGGCCGACCGTACCGAACACAGCCTCGAAGTACAGATTCCTTTCCTTCAATATCACCTGAAGAAGCCGTTCAGGCTGGTTCCGATCGTGCTTGGGACCCAGTCGGCATCGGATTGCAGTAAAATAGCAGAGGCACTCAAACCTTACTTCAACGATCGTAACCTGTTTGTTTTCAGTTCCGATTTTGCGCATTACCCGTCCTATTCCGATGCTGTGGCGACCGATAAAGCCACCTGCGATGCCATCGTTAGCGGCTCCGCTGAAAAACTGACAGAATTCCTCAGCCAGTACAAACGCCAAAACATCGCCAACCTCGTAACCAACCTCTGCGGGTGGACCTCCGTCCTCGTCATGCTCGGACTGACCGGCAAAGATCCTGCCTATTCGATCATCCCCGTGCAATACATGAACAGTGGTGACACCCGTTACGGGGATAAAGAACAGGTAGTCGGCTACTGGTCTTTGGCCGTGATCCGGTCGGGCAGCAACACAGACCGGGGCCAGGGTTTCCTGCTCACCCATAGGGAAAAAGCCAGACTGCTCAGCCTGGCGCGTCAAACCATTGCCACTTATCTCCACGACCGGCGAGTCCCTGGTGACCGGCCGGAAGACTATCCGGGAAACCTGGCTGCCCGGACAGGGGCATTCGTCACCCTCAAGGAAAATGGGCAACTGCGGGGCTGTATCGGCCGGTTTTCGGCTGATCTTCCGTTATACCGGCTGGTACGCGAAATGGCGGTTGCTTCGGCCACCGAAGATTATCGTTTCGAACCGGTCAGGGAAGATGAACTGAAGGAAATTGAGATTGAGATCTCCGTTCTTACCCCTATGAAGAGAATTTCCTCCCCGGGTGAGATCATCCTCGGGAAACATGGGATCTATATCAAAAAAGGCTCTTCTTCAGGCACCTTCCTCCCCCAGGTGGCCACTGAGACCGGATGGACCGTGGAGGAATTCCTTGGCCACTGTTCGCGTGATAAAGCAGGACTGGGATGGGATGGCTGGAAAAATGCCGAGGTATTCACCTACGAAGCGCTTGTTTTTTCCGAGTCGGAAATCAACGGAGGCAAAGATTGATATAGGGACATACATGGCAGGTTTCCGGATCGGAGGTCTGTACAAAAGGTTGCGATAAATCAAAGATCCCATTCAGGAGGCTGCGCAGGATACCCTGAAACCGCCCGTCGGCAGATTCTTCCGGAACAGTATCCCCCTCCCCTTCCTTCTCCTCCGTTATCATGACCGGGAGAAATCCATCTTTCACCCTTCTCAACGGAAAGATGCATGCGTCGACAGAGTCATCGGGCTCCTTCCCTCCTGAATAAAGGAAGGTATAAAACAACAACTGGAAGGCCTCGTTCAGCGCCGTATCGGTCATCAGATCCTCCCATTGTTTAACCCTGACGTTTTTAACCTGAACATTGCCGGTTTTATAATCGATGATACGGGTTTGTCCGCCGACGCTATCGATACGGTCAATGATCCCTTTCAGCTTGACATTCCATTCCCTGCCACCCACGGTAAGGGGTATTGCCATCTCCAAATATTTCTCAAGGTGGCGGACGACCAGACTTTGCCCCTTTGCTGACAGCCTGTCAATCTCTTCCAGCTGGAAACGCAGGAACCGCCTGACCATGAGCTTTGCGACACTCACCAGTAAAAGGTTTTTTCCGTACCGGATGTCGGAGCCCCGGAATTTCTTTTTAAAAGCCCGGCTGACCTCCTCATCGGCTATTTTTTCCAGGTCGTCCAGGTCAGCATGTCCAAGCCGGTTGCCGGCCACCTTTGAAAAAAGCTTGTTCAGTGCTTCGTGAACGGCGGTACCCAGGATGGCAGGATCAATGGTATCTCCGGTCTCTTCCGGTTCCCGGATCCCGGCGATTTCCCCATAGTAGAACTTGAGCGGGCAGTTTCGGTACGTATTCAGCGAGCTGGCTGACAAGCCTTTATCAGCTTTTTGTTGAAGAAGTTCGGGAATATGGCCGGTTTTCTCTATGATGACGGCCGGAACGGGCGAACCAACAGGTATGGCGGGTGCGAGCACCGACTCCTTCAATGTGATCAGCGGGTTTTGCCGGGCCAGTTCGGCCCTGATCTGGCGGATGTACCGGCTGGGTTCTCCCCCACCCAGCTGGTCGGCTTCCGTGCTGTACAGGATCCAGACTTGTTTTGCTCGCTGGATCAGCCGATAGAAATGATAGGCATACATGGAATCCTTGTGCCGGTAGGTCGGCAGCCCGAAATCGCGCCGGATATCGAACGGGATGAATGAGGTGTTGATCTTTGCTGCCGGGAGGAGTCCTTCATTGCATGATAAAAGGATCACGTTTTCGAAGTCGAGGGTGCGGGTTTCAAGCATTCCCATCAACTGCACCCCTTTCAGCGGCTCCCCGGAAAAAGGCAGACTGGTTGCCCGTACGGCATGGCTGTACAGCTCAAAAAACGAAGAAAGCTGCATCTCACCGGGAAAGGCCTCCAACTGGCGTTGCATCTGATGAAGGAGCAGCGAGAACGCGTAAAGGTATTCGGTATCCATCGTGTCCGTTCCTGCTCTCTGAATGCCGGCGATGACTCCCTTCAGGCAGGCAATGGCATCCTCCGGCTTAGACCAGGGGGTAAAGATCCCTTCAAGGAACCCCAGGGAAGGGGTAAAAAGATCAGGGTCCGGCCCGGCGAGGTCGCGGATTCCCACAAAGACCCGCTGACCCGTCCTGACCCAACCAAGCAGCGCTTCGATATCGGCAGGTTTTCCCTGTCGATCGCCTTCCGGCATTTTCCGGACGTAGGGATGCTGCAGTAATTTCAACACATCCTTGTAATAATAGGCGGGATGGCTCCCGGATTCACCTCTACCCGGACCCGTCTTCCGGAGGTGCATCCGGAAAATAATGTCAAAAAGCCCTGCCACCGGGGTCTGTTCCAGCGATAGTCCTGCCGTAATATTCAGCGATTCTATCTGTTCCGGGATGGCATTGAGCAGCGGTACCAGGAGTCCTTCATCCAGCAATACCACGGCGGTCCTCTCATCTGCCTTCCCCTGTGCAGCCAGTTCCTTTAACACTTCGCCGCAGTATCTGACCTGGCCTACCGGATCGGGCGAACCGATGATGTGGATCTCTTTCGTTCCCGATGCCAGCTCATCCGATATCCATAGGAAGTCACGAACAGGCCATTTCTGCTTCCATTCCCGGATAAAGGAACCGGCCTCATGGCTCTCATTATCCAGATAATAACGATCCGCATCCCAGAGAAGAGTCGCCTTGCCCTGCTCCCTGAGCCGGTCGATGATGACCTCCTCCGCCCGGGTCAGCGCATTGAATCCTGCAAATACGACATGCCTCCAGGGCAGTTCCTCCGGCAGAAGCCCCGCCTTTTCGGCCGCCACCCGGTACGCTTGTCCCAATCCCCCTTCATTCTGCTCCAGCAACATCGTATTCAGCCCCTGGTAATAAATGAGCATGGCACGGTAGAAATCCAGGTAGCTCTTTTCAAAATCGGTCAACGGGGTTCCGTCGGGATTCCACAGGGCGATGGCCCGGGCCTCACTGAGCGTGGTGTATAACGCTACCGGGTCGGCCAGGTAACGGTCGGCCTCGTTGAAATCGCTAAGCAACTGGGGCCCCCAGCGAAGGAATTCTTCAAAGGCCTGGGCCTTAATGCCTTCGGCTTCACGGTAAACCCGGTACAGGGAGATCAGCAAGTGCAACGGATCGGATTCCTGCAGCCCGCTGACCCACCAGGCAAAATCCTCGATGGAGTAGATGGTTGGTGTCCAAATCGGCCGCCCGGTGGCTGCTGCCAGATATTTTCGCAGGAAGAGGCCCGCCCTACGGTTGGGAAGCACTACGCATAGCTCATCCAGGCTGTCGGGGAAAGAGGTCAGCAGATGTGCAGCGGTGCGCTGGAGGAAAGGGATCATGGTCCGACCGGGTTCGATGGTGCAGGCAAAGATAAAGATGTTTCCGTACCTTTGGATGCTCATTCCGAAACCCTATGAATACACTGTTTTCCGGATACCGACTGAAAGATCATACTGTTAAAAACCGGGTCGTTTTCCCGCCGGTTGTCTGTTTCAACTATGCTTTGGGCGACGGACTGGCTACCCCTAGAAACGAACAACATTACAAGCAGATGGCGGCCGGTGGCGCCGGGATCATCATCACAGAAGCCACGGCGGTCATGAAGGAAGGGCGCCTTCTGTTGATCTTGCAAACCCACGCTCGGCGGAATTGACCCGCGACGGGATCAGGGCCATCGAGGAGGCATTCATCGCCGGGGCCGTCCGTGCCCGGGAAGCCGGATTTGACGGAGTTGAATTGCATGGGGCTCACGGCTATCTCCTCAACCAGTTCGCCTCGGTACACTATAATAAACGAACCGATGAATACGGTGGTTCGCTATCCGGGTGCCTTACGCTCGCTGAAGGCATTATCAGGGGAATCCGTAATCGTTGCGGCGAAGGTTTCATCATCGGTTACCGGATGGGAGCCAACTCCCCCACCCTGGAAGACGGGATCCGGATCGCCGGCATGCTGGAAACCTTCGGCGTAGATCTGCTGCATGTGTCGCATGGAGGTAACCTGCTGAACCTCCCCCGGACTCCCAGGGAATTCGAGTTCAACTGGATCGTGTACTGCGCCACCCGGGTGCGACCGGAAGTCGGGATCCCGGTAATCGCGGTGAATGAGATAAAAACCGCGGAGCGGGCCAGGGCCACTGAGCCTGGACTACCTCAACGCTTGTTTGATCTTCCCCACATCTTCCCAGGCCGGGCTTTCATCCACGAATCCGGCAATTTCATACTCCTTCGCCAGGCGGAGATACAGTGAGGTGAGCGAAAAACTACCGGTTTCGATGATCAGCGAAAATATCTGTGGATGAATAACCTGAATACCGCTGAAAGCATATTGGGAAGACCCGGAGCATGTCCGCGATTCGGTCCTTTCTCCCGTGTTGACGTTGCACCAGCCACAAAGGTTCATTCGATTGTCGAAGAGAAAATACCGGGAGGTTACCCGGTTTCTGACGGCAAGGGTGGCCAGTGCCCGGCTGTTCCGGTGCGCACCGATCAGGGACCTGAGGTCGAGATCGGTAAGGATATCGACATTCCTGACCACGACAGCATCGGTTCCTTCAAAGAACCAAGCCGCCTTTTTCAACCCTCCACCGGTCTCGAGCAGTTCGCCGGATTCATCAGAGATGGCAATGTTCAATCCAAAGTTTTGGTTCAGGTCAAGAAAGCTAATAATCTGTTCAGCAAAGTGATGAACATTTACGATAATATCCTGAATACCGACGGCAGCCATATGTTCCAGCGCATGTTGGAGCAATGGTTTACCCCCGACCGGATACAGGGCTTTGGGATGAGTCTCGGTGAAAGGGCGCAACCGGGTACCGAGTCCGGCGGCCAGGATCATACCTTTCATAACAAAGGATCAAAAAGGAAATGTTACTGTACTGGTTTCACTCATAACAACTCCCGGTGGTTAAGTTCAATGTGAACCTGATACGTATTTTTCAGAAATTCAGCCAGTTGTTCCGCACAATAAACCGAACGATGCTGTCCGCCCGTACAACCGAAAGAGACCATAAGATGCTCAAAGCCACGGTCAAGGTAGGTTTGGACACTGTTGCCGACGAGGGCACGGACATGTACCAGGAAATCCCTGACCATGGGTTCTTTCTCCAGAAAGCGGATGACACTCTCGTCTCGTCCGGTCACCCGGGAATATTCGGGAAAGCGACCCGGATTCGGCAGGGCGCGGCAATCAAAAACAAACCCTCCGCCGTGACCTGAATCATCGGCCGGCAAGCCGCGCTTGTAGGAAAAACTATGGAGGGAAACGGTTAATGAACCCGTGTTCCGACCTTCGTTTTGATCTATTGCTATACCACTATTTTTCTTATCTTTATAGTCACTTAACTGAATAATTTGTTCATATAAACCCGCTCCCCGCTGAATGAGTTGATCCAGTACTTTTTCCATCGCCGGCAGACCCTCTGTCAGGGGGTAATTCCGGCGCAGGTAGTCGAGGTTTCTCAGGGCATAAGGGATGCTGAGGAGGAAGTGGGTTTTCTTTTCATAGTAGCCCCTGAATCCATAAGCTCCCAGTGCCTGCAGGATGCGGATCAGAATGAAAGCCGGGAAAGCGGAGAGAAACTGCTTCCGGTCAATGGGATGCACGGTAACCATTGCATCCAGGTAATAATCAAGAAGTTCGTCGCGATCGGCCGGCGAAAGACCAGCCTTTCCGTCATACAATAACGATGCGATATCATAAGCCAGGGCTCCCTTCCTCCCACCCTGGTAGTCGATAAACCAGGGTTCGCCCTTGACAATCATGATGTTCCTGGACTGGAAATCACGGTACAGAAAGAAATCGGAGGATGATTCGAGCAGCCGGTCGCACAGCCGGGAGAAATCATCTTCCAGGGCCTGCTCATCGAATGCAACACCGGCCAGCTTAAGAAAGTAGTATTTAAAATAGTTCAGGTCCCAAAGCATCGACTGCCGATCGAATGCTGCACGGGGGTAACAAACCGAATAATCGACCGTTCTGCCGGCCTTTACCTGGATTTCAGGCAGCCACCTGATCACCTTGCGGTAAAGATCCATTACCGTGCCCGGTAGACGATGATCCTGTGGATTCGATTCATGGTTTTGATTTTCAGTCAGGTAACGAAAAAGGGTCAAATCTCCCAGATCTGTCAGCAAATAGATGTGATGGTCAAGGCCCTCCCCCACTACCTCCGGGACAGGGATCCCCGCCAGTTGAAAATGCCTGGTAAAGGAAATAAAAGCCTTATTTTCCTGATAGTTATCGTTATATGCGCCCACCAACTGCTCCGGGCCATTCATCCGGTAATAAACCCGGGCCGATCCCGAGCCGGGAAGTTTGGTTATGCCCACAGGACCCGACCCGCAAACAGACCGGTACAATTCTGCCAGACTATCTTCAATTGATTGCATAAATAATGCAGATTATCTTATTGTAAATCTATTATTTATTTTCTTTACCAGTCTCCCTTTACGACGCGTACTTTGGGTTCAAGATAAACCAGAAACGAAGAGATTTGATGGTGCCCCATCTTCCGTAGGCAATCGCAATACTGCTCCATTTGCCGGTCATGTTCAGGCTTTGCTTTCCCGGTCTTATAATCAAGGATCACCACCCGGTTGCCGTCGAAAACGACCCGGTCCGGACGAAAGAAAGTCCCGTCAGGAAGGAGGATTTCAGCCTCTGCCTTAACGGTAACGCCTTCTCGGAACAAGTGCCGGAGATCCGGATGCGAAACCACCGACAGAAGGACTCGCTCAGCCTCCGCCCTGTCCTCTTCCCCTATCAACCCGGAACGCAATCCCTTGCTGATAACCTCCTGAATTAGTGTTTCATGGCTAAGCCACGAAAGCAGTGTATGAATCCGGGTGCCCCGGTGGGTGGAGCTTTCAGGATCATCGATGTTCCAACCCTGAGCCGCCCGCCGGCGGATACGGATCCTTGACCGCCACTCGGTGGTGCGGGGAAGATCGGGCCTGATCGCCGGGACCGTTTCCGTTTCGGTCGATTGCATCTTTGCCTCCGGTACGCCGAATACGTAATGGGTCTCTTCATCGGTCCACACCCCTTCCATCTGCAGGAAAAGTCTGAAAAATGCAGGCAAAGACTGGATTACATCGGCTTTTGCCGGCGGTTTACGCGTGAGTATATACAACCGCTCCTCCGCACGGGTGAGGGCGACATACAGGAGGTTTACCATGTCGAGCATCGATTTTTGCTTCTCCTCCTCCAGGATATCCTGGAAAACCGTGCCTTCCATTTCACTGTCGGTCCGGAGAATGGCAGCCGGTAACCCGGGGGCCACATCCTCCTTCAGGTCGACCCAGAGGTGCTGCCGGGTGTTTTTCCGGTGGTCATCTGCATAGGCCAGAATGACAACCGGAAATTCTAACCCCTTGGATTTATGAATACTCATCACCCTTACTGCATCCAACTCTTCAGGCACCAGGATGGACTGCTTCCGCTCGTTTTTATCCCACCATTCCAGGAATTCCACCGGGTCGGTGGAGATCTGAACGGTAAAACGCAGGATCGCCCCGAGAAAGAATTGAAGGAACGGATCGGTTTCCATCCCCAGTCCGAAATCACGGATGATCCCTTCACTCAGGTCGTAAAGTGGTAGAAATTCATAGCGGCCGCGGGGTATCTCCGCTAACTCCCCATCCGCCGTCGTACGGCCCTTCAGGAATGAACGGATCTCCTCCCGGATGACTTCATTATCAGGTTGAAACAGGAATCTGAGGCAGGAGATCAGGAACCTGACCCCGGGAGAGTTTCGCAGAAGCAGGGAATCGGATGAAACAACCTGGATACCCTGTTCCAACAGGAAGCGTGCTACAGTACTGGCATTCAAATTATTGCGGCACAACACCGCAATATCGCGTTTCCGGTAACCACTTTCCAGGGCGTCGTTGATGATGGACCGGGTCTCCGAAAGCATGCGATCGGCATAGGTCTCATCCGCATTGGAATGGATAAACCGGATGTCGGCATACCCCCCTGTCTTATGAGGTAAGTATTTTTGCTCCAGATTTTTATAAATATCAGCTCGGGTCCCGGTCAGCACTGTATCCGCAATTACCCGGAAGAACCGGTTGTTAAATCCGACAATTTCTGCCCTGGAACGGTAATTCGTATCGAGATCGACCGATCTGTAATGCCGGCGAAGGGCGAGTTCCCGCTGCCTTAGGATGGGGTTGCCTGAACTCCCGGGGATGGCAGGCAGGGCGCTGAACTGGCTGACCTCGCCTCCCCGCCAGCGGTAGATCGCCTGTTTTCCGTCGCCCACCACGAGATTGAAATTCCCACCGGCCAGTGAATTCTCGATCAACGGAATGAAGTTTAGCCATTGCAGCACCGAGGTATCCTGGAACTCGTCAATCAGGATGTGTGCGTATTTCTCACCCAACCGTTCATAGATGAAAGGAACAGGTTCATTCATCACGATCCCCGCAATCCGGGCATTGAACTCCGAGATATGCACTACGTTGTTCTGCTTGCGGAAAGCGGTCATCACCTTCTCTATCTCGTTGAGCACGGCCAGGGGAAAAATGGTTTTTGCCAGCAGTTTCCGCAACAGGTAAGTTGCCTTCCCCCGCTCGATCATCTCACTGATTTTCTGATAAATCGCAGTCAGTTCCGGCACGATGGCTGAAATTGCCTGCCGGGCCTCGCCCCCTGCTTTCGCGGAAAACCATTTCTCTTCTCCGAAAGAAGTACGGACGTAACTGTTCGGCTCGATCCGGTCCATTCTTCCGGCGGAAAGATCGGTAAAATATTTCCAGACCCCATTCTCTCCGCGGTACAGATCCGAAGGAGAGATACCTGCTCCGGAAAGGAGCGCAGACCCCTCTCCGGCCACTGCTTTTACCTCTGCCTCAAAAGCGCGGATCCGCTGAAACAGACTGCCCGCGATCCGGTTGAACCTTCCCAGGGTGATCCCGCCAACTTTTTTGATCCTTTCCCGGGCGTCTTCCGCTAAAAGGTTGACGGCAAAGGTTGCCAGTTGCTGATCAATCCGCCAGCCTTTATCCTCTTCCATCCGCGTCTCGAGAAAGTTGACCAGCAGGGTCGTAAGCTCCTCATCCTCCCCGACTTTCTCGAGCAGCAGGTCAACGGCGGTTGCCAGCATCTCGTCGGCTTCCAGTTCCACATTGAAGTTGACCGGCAGGCCGAAATCGTGGGCAAACGTCCGGATAAGGCGGTGAGAAAAGCTATCGATCGTGCCGACCGCAAAATCGGCGTAATCGTGCAGGATCAAATGATAGGCAATGGCCGCGTTCCTGGCGATTTTGTCGCCGGGCAGACCGGTATCCTCCATCAACAGAGGAAGCAGGGTTTTTGGGGAGCTGCCCCGGGTATCGGTCGCTTCGTTGGCCAGGCTTTCCAGTGCCTTCAGCACACGCTCCTTCATCTCGTTGGCGGCCTTGTTGGTAAAGGTAATCGCCAGGATATGCCTGAATGCGCCCGGGTTCACCAGGACAAGCTTCAGGTACTCCCTCACCAACGTAAAGGTTTTACCGGAACCGGCGGACGAGGAGTAAACGGTGAACATGGGGCTGATGTGCTAATGTGCTGATGTGCTGATGTGCTGATGGAATGATGGAATGAGGAAAATGGATTAGTTTGAGATGGGAAGTTTGGCGGTCCAGGTGCGGTTGCCTGCGCTGATCCTCAGCAGATACAGGCCCGGGGGAATACCCCGGAGGTTGATCGTGCAGCCTTCGGTTCCGGCCGCAACCTTACCACTTCCGAGCACCTTTCCTTCCGGTGAAAGGATCCCGAAATCCGCTGCGGGGCACCCGGGAGACAAGTCAACCGTCA
>DAONFN010000080.1:0-10400 GCA_035403625.1 Bacteroidales bacterium | reverse complement strand
GTGTCATCACCGCCAAGCAGGTCTTCGAAAAGTCCTCCAATGTCGGGACATCCAAGATGATCTATTCGGCCTATTCCGACTCCGCCCAGCGTTACATCGACGGACTCTACCGCATCGGGATCAACCGTCCGCTCGGTCTCCAGATCGCCGGCGAAGGCCGACCCTATATCAAAACCACCCGAAGCCGGTACTGGTCGGCACTATCGCTGCCCTGGATGTCGATCGGCTACGAGATCTCACTGGCGCCCATCCATCTGCTTACCTTATATAATGCAGTCGCCAACAACGGCGCGATGGTCAAGCCATTGTTCGTCAAAGAAATACGAAAGAACGGACAGGTGATCCAGCGTTTCAATCCCGTGGTTCTGAACCCCCAGATCGTCTCTCCCTGGGCCGTTCAACAGGCCAGGCTGCTGCTGGAAGGGGTGGTCGAAGAGGGTACCGGAGCCAGCATCAAGTCCCCCCATTACCGGATTGCGGGGAAGACCGGGACCTGCCAGATCGCCGCTGGGAACCGGGGATACCGGCAGGGCACCAAGCAGGTGCAGTACAAAGGTTCCTTTGTGGGATACTTCCCGGCCGACGATCCCAAGTATTCGCTCATCGTGGTGATCGTCAATCCCCGTCGCGGCAAATATTACGGTGGTGCAGTGGCTGCCCCGGTTTTCCGCGAACTGTCGGACAAGCTCTATGCGATCCGGCCCGACATCCTGATCCCCCTCCCGGTCGATTCCACATCTTCACCGTGGCCGGTCACCCAGTCGGGTCAGGCGAAAGATCTCGCCGAAGCCCTCACCCGGCTCAACATGAAAACCCAGCAGCCAAACACCCATACCACCTGGGCCGCCGCCAGCCCTTCCGCCGGAGGAATGATACTCTCCCCCGAAGCAGTGGTCAAAGGTATCATGCCTGATGTATGCGACATGGGGCTGAAAGATGCTTTGTACCTGCTTGAACAACAAGGTCTGAACGTCCTGGTGAATGGAAAAGGGACCGTAACCAAACAATCGATCGTGTCAGGGACTCATGTTTACAAAGGTATGCCGGTGGTGATCGAACTTAAGATAAAACCCGAGAAATCCAAGGTAACGTCATGACAACCTTGCAGGATATATTGACCCCAGGCATTCCGTACCGGATCACCGGACCGGCCGGTATTTCCGTAACGGGACTGCAGTTCGATTCGCGAAAGGCCGGTCCGGGCGACGTATTCGTTGCGGTAAAAGGGACTGTTTCCGACGGGCACGACTTTATTCTCACGGCCGTCGAAAAAGGCGCCTGTGCCGTTGTGTGCGAAAAAATGCCGGAGACGGTTGCAGGCGGGGTCACCTATGTCGTCACCCCCGACAGCAGCGCTGAACTTGGCCGGATGGCTTCCCTCTTTCACGGCAACCCTTCGAAGCAACTAAAACTCGTCGGAGTGACGGGCACCAATGGGAAGACCACCACGGTAACCCTTTTGCACCGGCTTTTTACCGGACTGGGTTTTGCAACCGGCCTGCTTTCCACCATCCGGAATCTGGTGAATGAAAAGGAGTACCCGGCCACGCACACGACCCCCGATCCGCTGCAGTTAAATGAACTGCTGGCGGTCATGGTCAGGGAAGGCTGTGAATACTGCTTTATGGAAGTTTCGTCCCATGCGGTGGACCAGGACCGGATTGCGGGGCTCACCTTTGCCGGCGGCATTTTCACCAACCTCACCCACGATCACCTCGACTACCACAAGACTTTCGAAGCGTACCTGGCCGCTAAAAAGCGGTTCTTTGATCAACTTCCCGCAGGAGCCTTCGCCCTCGTCAACAAAGACGACCGCAACGGTCGGGTGATGGTGCAAAACACGGCGGCTACCTCACATACGCTCAGCCTTCAGTCGATGGCCGATTTCCGGTGCAGGATCCTGGAGAACCGTTTCCAGGGGATCCACCTGAACCTCGACGGCCATGATGCCTGGTTCCGGCTCATCGGCACCTTCAACGCCTATAACCTGCTGACTGTTTACGCCACGGCCCGCCTGCTCGGCGCCGATCCGGAAGAAATCGTGCGGCTGCTGACCCTGATGGAACCGGTCGACGGCAGGTTCAACTACGTCGTTTCCCCCGATGGGGTCACTGCCATCGTTGATTACGCCCATACCCCGGATGCCCTGAAAAATGTACTCGATACGATCAACCAGATCCGGGGACACAACGAACAGCTGATCACGGTGACCGGTGCTGGTGGAAACCGTGATGCCACGAAAAGACCGGTCATGGCGAAGATCGCAGTTACCCTGAGCGACCGGGTGATCCTGACTTCCGACAACCCCCGTTTCGAAGAGCCGGAAGCCATCCTGGCGGCGATGGAGGCAGGAGTGGAAATTCATCAGAAGAAAAAGGTGCTGGTGATCGAAAATCGCCTGGAGGCGATCAAGACTGCCTGTGCCCTTTCACATCCGGGCGACATCATCCTGGTAGCCGGAAAAGGGCACGAAAACTACCAGGAGATCCGGGGGGTGAAACATCACTTCGACGATCGTGAAGTGCTGCGTGAAATTTTCGGGAACGACAAACCAGAAAACCGATAAGTTATGCTGTACTCTCTTTTCATCTGGCTGCATAAAGCCTTTGCGTTCCCGGGAGCAGGCGTCTTCCAGTACATCTCCTTCCGCGCCGCTGCAGCATTGATCACTTCCCTGTTCATCTCCATGATCATCGGCAAACGCCTGATCAACTTCCTCCGCAGGAAACAGGTAGGCGAAACCGTCCGCGACCTGGGCCTGGAGGGGCAGACTTCCAAGCAGGGCACCCCGACCATGGGCGGACTTATCATCCTGGCCGCGATCCTCATCCCCTCCCTCCTCTTCGCCAAACTGGACAACCTGTATATCATCCTGATGGTCATCGCTACCGTGTGGCTGGGACTGATCGGATTCCTGGACGATTATATTAAGGTATTCAAGAAAGATAAAAAAGGGCTGCCGGGAAAGGTGAAAGTGCTGGGCCAAATCGGGCTGGGGCTGATCGTGGGATTCACCATGTACTTCAGCGACGACATCGTCATCCGTGAAAGGGTCCGCCAATCGGCCTATGTTCCGGCATCGGATGTCTTCCAGGTGGAATCGGCGGTAGACAGGAGCCGTATCTTCTCCAAGACCCCTGTCAAATCGACCAAGACCACGATCCCTTTCGTCAAGAATAACGAATTTGACTACAGCTGGCTGGTTTCATGGATGGGTGAAGGAGCCAAAAAATGGACCTGGCTGGTCTTCATCCCCATCGCCATCTTCATCATCATCTCGGTATCCAACGGGGCCAATCTCACAGACGGGCTAGACGGACTGGCTACCGGAACTTCGGCCATCATCGGTCTGACGCTGGGGGTGCTGGCCTATGTTTCGGGTAATATCGTATTTGCTAATTATTTAAATATCATGTATATACCAAACACCGGCGAATTGGCCATCTTCATCTCGGCCTTCGTCGGTGCCTGCATCGGGTTCCTCTGGTACAACTCTTACCCTGCTCAGGTTTTCATGGGCGATACGGGGAGCCTGGCCCTGGGTGGAATCGTGGCGGTATTTGCCATCGTGATCCGGAAGGAGATCCTCATTCCGATTTTCTGCGGGATCTTCCTGGTTGAGAACCTGTCGGTGGTGATGCAGGTCGCCTGGTTCAAATATACCAAACGCAAATATGGCGAAGGAAGGCGCATCTTTCGGATGTCGCCCCTCCATCATCATTTTCAGAAACTGGGCTATCACGAATCCAAGATCGTGATGCGGTTCCTGATTGTCAGCATCATGCTGGCCGTACTCACCATTGTTACACTAAAACTCAGATAACGACCATGACTTTTGAAGCACTCGCAAAACAGGGGCAAACGACGCCTTACCAGTCGCTGGCCGCATCCATCGGTTCGAGGATCCGCGATATCCGGAAGGAATTCATCAAGGAGAGTTTCTACGGCTTTCAGCAGATCGAGCACCGTCTGGAGGTGGTGGCCGTAATCCGCGGGATGGATTTCATCAACGATTCCAAATCATCGACACTGAACTCCACCTGGTATGCTCTCGAGAGTATGTCGCGCCCGGTGATCTGGATCGCCGGGGGAGTGGAGAGCGGGAACGACTATACCGTGCTGCGCCAACTGGTCCGGACGAAAGTCAGAGCCATCATCTGCCTGGGGATCGATAATTCACGGATCCATGAGGCATTCAGTGATCTGAACCTGCCGGTCATCGATACCCTTTCGATGGACGAAGCCGTGCAGACCGCATATTACATGGGCAACCAGGGCGATGCCGTGCTGCTTTCGCCGGCCTGCCCGTCGTTCGACCTTTTCGCTGATTACGAAGAAAGAGGCAACGCCTTCCGCAAAGCCGTCAAGAATCTTTAATCCGTATAGAAATGCTGAAAGCCGTCAGGGAGATAAAAGGAGATAAAGTGATCTGGATCGTGGTCGTGATCCTGTGCATTTTTTCGCTGCTGGCCGTGTATAGTTCCACGGGCACCCTGGCGTATAAAAAGCAACACGGAAATACCGAGTACTACGTTTTCAAACAGTTCATGATCCTGGCCTTCGGGCTGGGCCTGATGTACGTCACCCACCTGGTGAGATACACCTATTATTCACGCATTTCGCAGATCGGGTTGTACCTCACGATTCCGCTTCTGTTGCTGACGCTCATTTCGGGCACCAACCTCAACGAAGCCAACCGCTGGCTTACCGTGCCAATCATCAATCTCACCATCCAGAGCTCCGATGTGGCGAAGCTCTTCCTGATCATGTATCTGGCCCGGGTCCTGAGCAAAAAGCAGGAGCTGGTACAGGATTTCCGCAAGGGCTTCCTTCCTGTGATCATCCCCGTTATTGTCGTGACCGTGTTGATCCTGCCGGCGAATTTCTCCACCGCCGCCATCCTCTTCGTTACCTGCCTGGTGCTGATGTTCATCGGCCGGATCAGCATGAAATATATGATTTCGCTGGGGGTCCTGGGAATTGCCGGGATCCTGCTGATCTTCACACTGTCAAAAACCTTTCCATCCCTGTTCCCACGCGGTACGACCTGGGTTGCCCGTGTCGATCACTTTTTGAATAAAGAAAAAGCCGAGCCGGACGCCACGTTCCAGGTTGACCAGGCAAAGATCGCCATCGTCCAGGGAGGCATCCTCGGCAAGTCGCCGGGTAAAAGCACCCAACGGAACTTCCTGCCTCACCCTTACTCCGACTTCATCTTCGCCATCATCATCGAAGAATACGGGCTGATCGGGGGCAGCTTTGTCCTGCTGCTCTACCTGATCCTGTTCTTCCGGGTCATCCGGATAGCGACGCGCTGCCAGGGTAACTTCGGAACGCTGCTCAGTCTGGGGATCGGCTTCAGCCTGGTCTTCCAGGCGCTGATCAACATGGCGGTGGCCGTCAACCTGTTCCCGGTCACCGGACAGACCCTCCCGCTGGTCAGTATGGGCGGCACTTCCATCTGGTTTACCAGTATCGCCATCGGCATCATCCTCAGCGTCAGCCGAACCACGGAGATCGAAACGAAAAACGGAACCGAGGTCGATGTTCTGCACGAAAGCGTGCGCGACCGTAACCCTCAAACCGTCGCCGCACCATGACGAAAGTGATCATCAGCGGAGGAGGAACCGGCGGACATGTTTTCCCCGCCATTGCCATTGCCAATGCTCTGCGCGAAAGGTTCCGCGATATCGACATCCTCTTCATCGGCGCCCGCGGGCGGATGGAGATGGAAAAAGTGCCGGCTGCTGGATATCGCATTGAAGGGCTTACCATCAGCGGTTTTCAGCGTAGCCTGTCGCTGAAAAATCTCACCTTCCCCTTCAAACTTGCCGGGAGTCTTTGGCGAGCCTGGTCCATCCTTCGCCGCTTCCAGCCTGATGTGGTGATTGGCGTGGGCGGCTACGCCAGTGGCCCTACCCTGCGGATGGCCGCCCTGCTGAAGATCCCGTCGCTGATCCAGGAACAGAACAGCTTCCCGGGTGTCACCAACCGGATCCTGGCAGCGAAGGTGATGAAGATCTGCGTGGCCTATGACGACATGGACCGGTTTTTCCCCAGGGAAAAAATCGTCTGCACAGGCAATCCTATCCGGCAGGAGGTGGTCAGAATCGCCGGTAAGCGGGCGGAAGCCTTGTCGGCCTTTGGCCTCGATCCCGGACTCACGACGCTCCTGGTAGTGGGCGGCAGCCTGGGAGCACGTACCATCAACCAGGCGATCCAGAAATTCGTCACCGGCAATGACCGGCCCGCCAACCTCCAGGTGCTCTGGCAAACCGGAAAATACTACTATGAGCAGGTCCAATCCGAAATCGTCAGCCGCCACCCATCCATCGTCAACCTGAAAGTCCTCCCTTTTATCGACCGTATGGACCTGGCTTATGCGGCAGCCGATATAATCGTTTCCCGGGCCGGAGCCATTGCCATCTCCGAACTCTGCGTGGTAGGTAAACCCGTGATCCTGGTGCCTTCACCCAACGTCGCGGAGGACCACCAGACCAAAAATGCACGGGCCCTCGCCGACCGTGACGCCGCTATCATGGTGCCCGACAAGGATGCGGTGGCAAATCTCGGCCAGGTCATCGGTTCGTTGCTTCCGGATTCTGCCCGGCAGTCGGCATTGAGCCGGAACATTGCACGGATAGGCGTGACCGATGCAGCCGACCGGATCGCGGAAGAAGCCATGAAGATCAGTGACGAATTACGAATGACGAATGACGATTTAAAAAATCAATTGCCCGCTGTTGTCGATAACGATAAAATTGGCGATTGTTCTCCATCAATCGTCAATCGTCAATCGTCAATCGTCAATCCGTCCCCGGTTTATTTCCTGGGGATCGGCGGCATCGGAATGAGTGCGCTGGCCCGGTACTTTGCTGCCCGAGGGTCGATAGTATCCGGTTATGACCGCACCCCCACATCGCTGACTGCGCAATTGCAGGAGGAAGGAATGGCGATCCATTTCGAGGAAGATCCTGCAAAGCTGCCCGAAGATCCAGGGCTCGTTGTGTACACCCCCGCCGTTCCTGCTTCCCACCAGGAAGTGATCCACCTGAAGGAGCGGGGAATCGAATTGAAAAAGAGGGCCGAAGTGCTGGGAATGATCGCTTCCCGCTACCGCACCATCGCCGTTGCCGGGACGCACGGCAAGACCACCACCACGACCCTGATCGCTCACATCCTGCGGACAGCCGGGGTCCCCTCATTGGCCTTTCTCGGCGGGATCTCCAGGAACTATGGCACCAACTTCCTGGATCTCGCGTCGGTCACCGGCAGCCATGATGATGACCATCCCGAATTTGCCTTTTGTATCGTTGAGGCCGACGAATACGACAAGTCGTTCCTGCAACTCACTCCTTATATCGCGATCATCACCTCCGTCGATCCCGACCATCTCGACATTTACGGCAACCAGGACGATCTCCGACGCACCTTCGAGGCCTTTACCGGAAAGATCGTGGCGGGGGGCAGTCTGGTCATGCGTCAGGGGACTCCCATTACACCGCATGCCGGCAACGGGATCCGGGTTTTCGATTATTCCGTGCCCGGTCCTACCGCTTTCCATGCCCGCAACATCCGGGTCATCGACGACCTGTACCATTTCGACTTCGTTCACCCGGCAGGGGTCATGGAAGACCTGGTGCTGGGTGTCCCGGGAAGATTCAACCTGGAGAACGCCATCGCGGCCCTTACCGCCGGTTACCTGGCGGGGGTTGACGAACAACCGATGCGTTTGGCGCTGGCAACCTACCAGGGGGTGAACCGTCGGTTTGAATTCCGCGTCAGGCTGCCGCATTCCGTGTACATCGACGATTATGCCCATCATCCCGAAGAGTTGAAAGCCTGTATCGGCGCAGCCCGTGAGCTCTACCCCAACCGGCGGATCACCGGGGTTTTCCAGCCCCATCTTTACAGCCGCACCCGCGACCTGGCCGACGACTTCGCACGAAGCCTCGAGCGACTCGATGAACTGATCCTTCTCGACATTTACCCCGCCCGCGAACTTCCGATCGAAGGAGTCAGCTCACAAATGCTGCTGGACAAAGTGAATATCCGGGCGAAAACGCTGGTCAGGAAGGACGAACTGGTTGCTGCGATCGAAAAGATGCGACCGGAGGTGCTACTTACCATGGGAGCGGGTGATATTGATCTGTTTGCCGGACCCCTGGCGGAAGTAATGGAAAGGCTGGCCAAATGATGCAGAAGATCCTGAAAATAGCGAAGATCGTGATGTGGGTGCTGCTGGTCGCCGGGGCCGGGGTGCTGGTCGGATTTGTGGAGGTGAACCAGTACAGCCGCCCCTGCAGGAACGTGGAAGTCAGTATCGATTACGGTTCCGCCGATGTGCTCATCACCCGGCACGAGATCGATTCGATCCTTCTTCGGAGCGCCGGCATACTGAAGGGCAAACCGCTCGGCTATATCAACACGGCAGCGATCGAAGCGACGATCCGGCAGCAGCCCTATGTGGAAGGGGTAGTCGTGTATGAGAACAACGAAGGCACGGTATTCATCGACATCCGCCAGCGCGAACCCCTGCTCAGGATCATCAACCGGAAATACGAAAGCTTTTACCTCGACGTTTCGGGTACCCTGCTGCCTGTGAGCCCGAATTTCTCGGCACGGGTGGTGGTTGCCAACGGGTGCATCGATGATTCTTACCTGAAAAACCCCAATTACCAGGTGAATATCCTCGCCCTGTCCGATTCCATCTATTATGACTCGCTTCTTACGAACCTGTACAGGCTGACGATGTACATTTCCCACGATAAATTCCTCAAGTCACAGATCTCGCAGATCTATGTCAACGAAACACGTGAGTTTGAACTGATCCCGCGCGTGGGTGACCATGTCATCCTCCTGGGCAAAGCGGAAGACCTCGACGACAAGTTCAGAAGGCTGTTTGCCTTTTACCGGCTCGGGCTCAATAAAATCGGGTGGAATAAATACAATATCATCAACATAAAATACAAGAATCAAGTGGTTTGTTCTAAAATCTAATCAGGCATGGAAAAATCATCAGGCATCATTGTCGGACTCGACATCGGCACAACGAAAATTGCAGTCATCGTAGGCCGGAAGAACGAATACGGGAAGATCGACATACTCGGCTATGGCAAAGTGCCTTCCATCGGAGTGAAGCGGGGAGTCGTGGCAAATATCGACAACACCGTGCAATCCATCCGCGACGCGGTGTCGGAGGCTTCGGCCAGAACCGGTGTGGATATCCGCTATGTGAATGTGGGCATTGCCGGTCAGCATATCAAAAGTATGCAGCACCGGGGCAGCATGATCCGCGAAGACAGCGAAACGGAGATCAGCCAGGAGGATATCGACAAGCTGTGTAACAGCATGTACAACCTGAACATGAATCCCGGGGAGGAGATCCTCGACGTGATCCCGCAGGAATTCAGCATCGATGGCGAGCACGGCAACCTGATGCCCAAAGGCATGATCGGCAGTAACCTGGAAGCCAACTTCCATATCATCATCGGGCAGACAGCCGCGGCCAAAAATATCTACAAATGCATCAGAAAGGCCGGGCTCGAAGTGGTCGATCTGATCATCGAACCGATGGCCTCAGCAGAAGCCGTGCTGAGCGAGGAAGAAAAGGAAGCCGGGGTGGTTCTCGTGGACATCGGTGGCGGGACATCCGACATCGCGATCTTTCACGGAGGCATTATCCGACATACCGCAGTAATCCCTCTCGGTGGTGAGATTATCACGGAGGATATCAAGGAGGGATGCTCGATCATTAAGAAACATGCAGAAGAACTGAAGGTGAAATTCGGATCGGCGCTGGCGCGTGAGAACCGCGAGGAAGAGATCGTGGCGATACCGGGGCTGCGCGGCAGGGCGCCCAAGGAAATCGGCATCCGCAACCTGGCATCCATCATCCAGGCCCGTATGGAAGAGATCATCGAGCATATCTATTACGAGATCCGGAACTCGGGATATGAGAAGAAACTCATCGGCGGGATCGTGCTCACCGGGGGCGGAGCACAGTTGAAACATATCGCGCAACTGACCGAATTCATGACGGGTCTCGACACCCGAATCGGGTATCCCAACGAGCATCTGTCGAGCGATACGGTAACGGAGATGGCAAGCCCGATGTATGCCACCGGGGTGGGACTGGTCATTGAAGGGATCAACCGGTACCAGAAAGAGGCTGACCGGATCCCGCCGGAAGAGCCCGAACCGGAACCCGCCGTACCCGAAACCCCTGATAAAAAGAAGAAAGGCAGGGAGAAAAAGGTGAAAGTAACGGAAAAGACCACCAAGCGATTTCCCGATATCTTCCTCGATAAGATCCGGAATATCTTTGAAGAAGACGTGGAATAGGTTGACTATTAACAACGATCCGTTAATAACTAAACAGCGGCATTATATTTTTAATA
>DAONFN010000079.1:0-10455 GCA_035403625.1 Bacteroidales bacterium | reverse complement strand
GCCCAGGCGATGAGTCCGGCGACGTTGCGGACCCCGGCTTTCAGGAAGAGGTTCGATCGGTGGGTCTCAACCGTCTTGGTGGAGATACACAGCCGGTCGGAAATTTCCTGCGACGTATGACCCTCGCAGATCAGCGCCATGATCTCCAGTTCGCGACCGGTCAGCGATTCTGTGCCGTTGGAGTGGCCGGTGTAGCGGAAGGCAAGTTTCTGCAGGATCTCCTGGCTGAAATAGCTCCCGCCCTGGTACACGGCTCCGATCGCCAGTTCAAGCTCAAACTTGTTGGCTTTTTTCAGCACAAAGCCCTTGACGCCGGCCTGGATCATGCGGGTGTAATGGCCCGTATCCGAAAACATGGTCAGGGCGATCACTTTCAGGCCGGGGGAGATCGCCAGGGCCTTCTCGGTCGTCTGCGCTCCGCCGATGGCCGGCATCTCGATATCCATCAGGGCGATGTCGACGGGAGTATCCGCCAGGGACTCAATGAACCGGTTTCCGTCGGAGGTGTTGAGGACCACCTCAAAATGCTCGATCTGGTTCAATACCAGGCTCAGACCGTCCCTGAAGAGGTCATGGTCGTCAATAATGGCTATCCGGATCCTGTCCATGGTTAAACGGGTAAAGAAATATGAACGGCCACGCCTTTGCCCGGATTACTTTCAAGGCTCAGGCTTCCGCCAAGGGATTCAACACGGTTGGAAATATTGGAGAGTCCCATACCCTCCCGGATGCCGGACTTCTCTGCAAACCCGATCCCGTTGTCTGTGTACCGGATCGTGAGCATGTCGCCGTTCCGCCGGAGGTCCAGCGAAATCCGGGTGGCGGCTGCATGCCGGAGGGTATTGCTGAGCAGTTCTGTAATGCACCGGTAGATGGTCAGTTCGACTTTCAGTTCCAGTCGTTCCCCGATGCCGCAATGGACCGAAAGTTCGTAGCCGCCGTTGATCAGGAGCGGGGCGAAGAGATTGTTGATCGCAGCTTTCAGTCCGTGTTTTTCAAGAATGTGAGGACTGATGTTGTGGGAGATACGGGAAACTTCATCAATGGCTTCGGAGATCACCGATTGCAGCCGGACCCGGATCTCTTCGCGGGTATCGCCTTTGGCATCCAGGTAGGCCTGGAAATAGTGGTTGATGGCTGAGAGAATCGGGCCCAGTCCGTCGTGGAGATCGCGGGCGATGCGACGCCGTTCATTGTTCTCCGTATTCTCGATGGCTTCGATCAGCTTCTCGCGGATCGCCCCCTGCCGCTTCAGGCGGAAATAGAAGAGACTCGAGATAAAGGCCAGGGTCAGGGCGACCGAGATCACCACCAGGAACACGATCTGGCGTTGGTTGTAATCCGATTTTTTCTGTGCCTCCCGGATCTTTTGCTCCTTGACAAACAGGTCAAACCGGGCCGACTGTTCGAGGATCTTATTGTTGATCCGGTCTTTGAAAAAGTCACTCTGAAGGTCGTTGCACAGGCTCAGGAACTGGTAGGCTGACCTGTAATCGCCCTGGATGAAAGCGATCGTTGAATACTGGCGGTAAATGCGGGTGTAAAGATTCGGGTTTTCCCACACGGGCGCAAGGCGGCTTGCTTCATCTAGCGAGGATTGCGCCAACCGGTAGTCCTTTTTCCCGATGTAAATGTTGCATTGGTTCAACAGGGCATTCATGGCCTGGAACACCATGCCTGATGCCAGGAAATTGGACACCGCCTCCCGGGAAAGCGCCAGTGCAGGGTCGTATTGTTTCTTCATCTTGAACCGGTAGCTCAGCTCATTCTGTGAGGTGGCCAGCGCAGGTTTGTTGCCGGTCCTGGAAGCAAGCTCGATGCAACGCCTGGAATATTTAACCACCGAATCATGGAAACTGGCGGGAGGGAAGCCCGACTCATCATACAGCGCAGCCAGCCGGTTCCAGGCATAACACCGGTTCTCGTCCGACATCCGCGGCGATTTTTCCATCCGTTCATAGATCAGGTAGATCCCTTTCCGGTACTCCTGCTTCTGGCGATAGGCCTCACAAAGCTCGATTGTCACATGATCAGCGGCATCCCGTTTACCGGCCAGGAGGGTCAGGGCCCGCATCAGCAGGGGGATGGCCACGTCGGGCATCGACCGTTCGAGGTACCGGCGGGCCGTGACCGGCAGCGAGTCAGGCGGCCCGAGTGAGTCCGCGGTCGCGAATCTCCGGTTCTGCTGCGCTTTCTCCCCTGATTTGCCGGTATCCATGATCTTTTTTTGCAGATAATCATACCGGGCGTGCTGGTCGGAAGTAAAGAACGGGGCGCCGGCGGAGAGGATCTTCAGGATGCCCACCGAGTTCCCCAGATTGGAGTTGAGCGTATAGATCGCGTTGCCGTAGAGCGAGTCGAATTGGTCCGGGGTGATCCGTTTCTGCCCGCTCGCCAGGATCAAGGGCAACAGGAAAAGGAGAGAGAAGGTTATGTTACGGGTCATGTTATCGAAGGTCTTTCGGATTACTTCAATCTGCCCGCCGCCTCAAGTCCGGCACGGGCTTGCGGGTTCCCGGGATCCAGCTCAAGCGCCCGGGTGAAATCCGCAACGGCCTTCTCCCGTTCGCCGAGTGCGGCGTACGCCCGGCCCCGGTTGGCATAGGCATAGGCGAAGCCGGGATTGATCCTGATGGCCCGGGTGCAATCGGATACCGACTTGATCCAGCGCCCCAGCATCCCGTTGGCATACCCCCGGTTCGACCAGGCAGTCGCATCGTCCGGTTTGCGGGCCAGGATGGAAGAACAATCTTCCGCCGCCAGGCTCCACTGCCCCAGCGCGCCGAACGCCTGCCCCCGGTTGGCATAGGCCTTTACATCGTTACGATCGATCCGAAGGGCCATGGTGCAATAGTAAATGGCCTTTCCCCACTGGCCGTTGCTGATGTGCCAGTAGCCCATATTGTTATAGGGTACGGGGGATTCGAAAGGGTGCTTCCGGATCACGTCGGTCCATAACGTTTCGGAGTTTCTCCAGGTTTTGCTACGATTGACGGTGAGTGCCATGAACGAAACGAAGACCAGCCCGCACCCGATACCGGCAATGATGGCTGCTTTCCTGCCATGTCCGACAAATTCCCGCAACGCCCAGGCGAAGATGAAACACAAACCGAAATAAGAGAGGTAGGCATACCGGTCAGCCCGGAAGGTCAGCCCTGCCGCCAGCACCTGGAGCATGAACACCAGGTTGACGAGAAAGAACAGGGATCCGAAAAGGATGGCGCGGGTACGCCGTAGGGAACGGTAAACCAGAAAACCCGCCAGCGCGACCGGCAGGGGAGCCAGGAAGAAGGCAACCGGGAACGTGGCGAACGGGCCGTGCGGCGCAGGATACAGGGCGCTCAAATGAACCGGGGCAACGAACCTGATCATATAAGCGGCCAGGGCGTACACACCGGACAGGACCCTCCCGGGAAGCTGGGCCAGGCCGGTATCCTGCAGGGTGCCGTTGTTTCTCAGCCATACGATGCCCGCCACCCCGAAAACGAGGGACAGGATGAGCATCGGGATCTTCCCGGAAAGGCGTTTCAGGGTCACACCTTCGGTCAAATAATAATCCACCAGCAACAGGCAAAGCGGCAGAGTGACGGCCTGTATCTTGGAAAACAGCGCCAGGATGAAAAAGAGAAAGGAGAAAACGAAGAGCCTATTTTTTTTTCTTTCGCTGAGAATGAAGTGCTGGTAGGAAACAACAGAAGCCAGGAAGAAGAGTGAGTACACGAGGTCTTTTCTTTCCGTGATCCAGGCCACTGATTCGACATGCATGGGGTGGATCCCGAAAAGAAGCGCTCCGGCAGCCGCATAGAGGTTTTCCAGCTTCAGCAGCCGCAGGGAATGAAACACCAGCAACGTGCAGCCCAGGTGGAGGAGGAGGTTTGTAAGGTGGTACCAGAAGGGATCCAGCCCGAACAGATGATACTCCAGGGCGAAGGTCAGCACCGGAAGGGGGACATAGGCGCCGTCCATCGGAGTGGTGAAGATCGCCCGGATGGAGGCTGCATCGAGGTGACGGATCAACGGATTGTTCAGGATGAAATATTGGTCATCCCAAGTCGTGATAAAGTCGTTCGTTAAGGCAGGGATCCAGGCGACCGATGCCAGTAAAAGCATGACCGCAGCCGTTATGTAGGGATTTTTTGCCGGCCATCCCGATCGCACAGCGGAAGTTCCCTGGCCGGCAGGAGAAGGCTTCCGGGACATCAGGTGGTGTTTAGTTTTTCTTTCTTTCGCTGGATCAGGTTGGTGAACCGGATGCGGAAGGTGGTGCCGTGGTTGCGGATCACCTCCAGTTGGCCTTCAATCTGCTCTACGAGCAGGTGCACGATGTACAGACCCACCGACTTTTCGGAATTGAGGCTCGAATCGGGAGGGAGCCCGATCCCATTGTCTTCGACCACGAGCAGGCATTCGTGGCCGGTCTCGTTCGACAGGGAGATCCGGATATCCCCGGTCAAATCGCCGGGAAATGCGTATTTAAAGGCGTTGGTCAGCAGTTCGTTGATGATCAGTCCGACCGTCAGGGCGATTTCGATGCTCACATCCAGCGGATCCAGATGCTTGCTGAAGGCGATCCGGTGACCTCGGAAAGTCGCCACGATCATTCCCGCCAGGGCGTCGATATAGGAAGCCAGCGGGATGCGGTCGAGGTTCTCCGATCGGTACAGGTGTTCATGGATCAGGGCCATGGAACGGATCCTCATCTGGATGTCGAGGATCATCTGGCTGAGCATCTCGTTGGTGTTGTTGCGGAGCTGGAAGTTGAGCAGGCTGATCACGATGGCCAGGTTGTTCTTCACCCGGTGGTGGATCTCCCGCAGCAGCACCTCCTTCTGTTCAGCGGCCCGCAGCTTCACCTCTTCAACCTCCTTCTCTTTCGACCGGTCGCGGATGAGCAGCACCACCTTCGTTACCGACCCGCTTTTAAAGATCGGGATAAAGGTCGTTTCGAGATGCAGGACCTCCTTCCCCGATGAATACTTTTCCTCGATGACGGTCAATATACCGTTTTGAAAGACTTCCCCCGTCTCCTTCATCGTGTTGTCGGTGATGAAGGGGAATCCTGTTTCCAGGATCTGGCCGACGCAGTCGACCTGTTCCCGGCGGAAATTCAACTCCTCACGCAGCGCCGCGTTGATCATGAGGATCTTCATGGAAGGGTTGACGACATAGATCCAGTCGGGAAGCGAATCGATGGTGTCGCGGTACTCGGTCTCCGACCGCCTCAGGGCCTCTTCCATCTCCCGCCGGTCGGTGATGTCCATGAAACTGGCCGTCACCGCACCCGGACCCGTACGGAAAACGCTTACGGTATAGAATCCCGAGAAGCGCTCATCGGAGTATGAGGTCTCGAAGGTCTGCGGGGGTACGTCACCCCGCGCCACCTCGGTGTAAAGACGGGGGATGGCGGTACCTGCCAGGCTGGGAAAGGCATCCAGGATTTTTAGCCCGGCCAGCTCGGCATGCGTGAACCCCAGGGTGCTGTCGGCCGCCGGGTTGGCCCCGGTGAAGATCAGTTCGCCGGATTCATCCAGGATGTAGAAATGCATAGCCCCCGGCGAACACTCCACGATGCTGCGGAATTTCTCTTCGGAATGTTGCAGGGCCATTTCCGCCTGTTTCCGCTCGGTGATGTCGCGAACAATTCCCCACATGCCCAGCGGTTCACCCGAATTATTTCTCACCAGGAAGGTCCGTAATTCAACGGGAAAGACAGTCCCGTCCTTCTTGATGTACTCTTTATAGTAAACGTCCGAATGACCTTTCGGGATGATCTGGGTTTCGATGATATCCCTTTCGTACTCCTGCCATTTTACGGGAGTGAGATCCTTGTATGTCAGATGGGTCAGTTCTTCCGGGGTGTAGCCGATCATGCGACGGTAGGCTTCGTTGCTGTCGAGGATCCAGCCCGCCATGGTGACATAAACGTACCCGTCCATCATACTCATATGGAGATTGCGGTATTTGATCTCGGTATCCAGGAGGGAGATCTCCGCTTCGCTTTTCTCCGTCATATCATGCACCACCAGTTGGAGGGTGCCGTCGGGCATACCCGTCGCGAGGATCTCAGCGGGTAAGGTTGACTTTTCTTTCCGGCTGAGCATGCATTCAGCTACCCGGGAGGCCCCCGCTTCGAGCCCGGCAAACTCTTCGAGCCAGTAGCCTGCCTTGTGGTCCGGGAAGATGGTTACAAAGTTCATTATAGCCAGCTCTGCCTTGGTAAAGCCGGTAAGATCGACGGCTTTGCGGTTTGCCAGCCTTATATTTCCCTGGAGGTCGATAACCACGACCGCCACGGCAGCATAGTCAAACAGTCCTCTGTAATCGACAGGTGCATCGACTGGGGATGCAGGATCATGTGTATTTCGGGATGACGGTTTATTTTCCTCCATGCAGATTCCGGTATCTCAGGGTATGGGGGTTTGTAAGCCTGTCAAAGGTAGCATTTTTTTCCCCGGATCGCAACTCCTTCTTCGTACATTTGCAAATTACTTCTTGTATCGGTCGCAAGAATCCCGACCCTGTCGGAGGGATGGAACAGAGAAAGAACGATCATATTGCACTGGCTTTTACATCGCAGTCGGGATCCTTTCCGGCCGATGACCGGTTTTTATACGAGCCGGCCCTGGGTCCGTTCCCGGGGAGCGATTTCACCCCCTTCACTTTTTTAGGAAAGACGCTCAGGGTTCCCCTGTGGGTGTCGAGCATGACCGGTGGCAGCCGCGAAGCCGGCACCATCAACCGCAACCTGGCGCGGGCCTGCGCCGAATTCGGGATGGGAATGGGACTCGGCTCCTGCCGGATCCTGCTGGAACGGAAAGAGGTGCTGCCCGACTTTGACCTTCGCTCCCTGCTGGGCCATGATCTCCCGCTGTATGCCAATATCGGCATCGCCCAGGCTGAGAAAATGGCCGGGGAGAAGAACCTGGAAAAGCTCAATGAACTGGTGGCCCTGCTGAAAGCCGACGGTTTGATCGTCCACCTGAACCCGGTGCAGGAATGGCTGCAGGTCGAAGGCGACCCGATCCGGCGCCCGGCTGTGGAAACCCTCGAAGAGGTGATCGCCCGCACCGGCCTGCGGATCATCGTCAAAGAGGTCGGCCAGGGAATGGGGCCCGGAAGCATCGCAGCCCTGATGGCCCTTCCCATCGAAGCCTTCGAATTCGGCGCCTATGGCGGCACCAATTTCGCCCGGGTGGAACTGGCCCGCCGCGAAACTCCGTCGCGTGAATGGTTTGAGCCCCTCGCCACGGTCGGTCATACCGCTGAGGAGATGCTGGAGATCATCAACCGTCTGGCAGCATCTCCCCAACCTCCCGCCTGCCGGCAACTCATCATTTCGGGAGGCATTCAATCGTTCCTTGACGGACATTATTTCCTGGCCAAAAGCCTTCTGCCTGCCGTTTACGGCCAGGCCTCCGGTTTCCTCCGCCATGCCAGGGGCGGGTACGACGAACTTCACAACTTTATCGCCGGGCAACTGGAGGGGCTGAAATTCGCCCGGTCCTACCTGAAAATACGTACACAGTAACACCATGGACATTATTCGCGGTTTCTCGAAACTGACTGAGGAGGAGAAGAGAAATTTCATTGCGAGCCAATGCGCCGACCCGGTGCAGGCCGAAGACCGCCTCGAGCGGTTCCTGATGGAAGAGGAGACGGAACGCAGCCAGTTCCTCGAGCTGAGCGAAAATACGGTTAGCAGTTTCCATACCCCTTACGGTATTGCACCGAACCTGCGGGTTAACGGGAAAGTGTACCATGTTCCCATGGCCGTTGAGGAGAGTTCGGTGGTCGCAGCAGCCTCCCACAGCGCCCGTTTCTGGGCCGAACGGGGGGGCTTCCGGGTCACGGCCCTTTCGACCGTCAAGGTCGGACATGTCTATTTCCGCTGGTTCGGCGAGCCTGCCTACCTGCTGGACCGGTGGCAACAGCTGAAGCTTTTCCTGCTGGAACGACTGAAAAAGGTGACCGGCAGCATGGAACGGCGCGGTGGCGGACTGCTGAGCCTGGAACTGATCGATGAGACCGCCTCCATCGACCATCTGTATAAACTGGAACTTCGTGTGGAGACGGTCAACTCCATGGGCGCCAACTTTGTGAATACCTGCCTCGAAGACATGGCTGAGGCGCTCGATCTCTATTTCGCAGTCGATCACGGGGCGGAAGAAAAGAAAATCCAGGTGGCCATGGCCATCCTCAGCAACTATACGCCCGAATGCCTCGTTACGGTCGAGGCGTCGTGTGAAGTGGAACAACTGGCGCCCGTTGCCGGGAAGACCCCGGTGGAGGTGCTGGCCGACAAGCTCTGTCTGGCCTACCGCATCGCCCGAGAAGACCCTTCCCGTGCCGTCACCCACAACAAAGGGATCATGAATGGCGTCGATGCCGTGCTGATGGCTACCGGCAACGACTACCGTGCCGCCGAGGCCGCCGCCCACGCTTTTGCCGCCCGCGACGGACAGTACCGGGCGCTCAGCACCTGCCGGCTGGAACAGGGGCGGATCACCATCGGGCTCACCCTGCCGCTTGCCCTCGGGACGGTGGGTGGGATCACCAACCTGCATCCGCTGGCCCGCCTCTCGCTTGAAATTCTGGGAAATCCCAGCGCCCGCGACCTCATGGGCATCGTGGCCGCACTCGGACTGGCCAGCAATTTCGCCGCCGTTCGCAGCCTGGTCACCACCGGGATCCAGAAAGGACACATGCGCCTGCATCTTTCCAATATCCTGAACATGCTGAATGTGAACAACGGACAGCGCGAAGCTGCCGAAGCCTGGTTCAGCGACCGCAAGGTGAGCTTCAATGCGGTCAAACACTTCCTGCATGAGCTCAACCATTGAACTTGCCGCCCGCGGTAAGTTGCTGCTCACGGGCGAATACCTGGTGCTGGCCGTGGCTCGGGCACTGGCCATGCCGGTCCGGTTCGGCCAGCGTATGACCGTAGCGGAACATTCCGGTAATACCCTCGAATGGACGAGCACTGACCCCGCAGGGCGATGGTTCTCAGCCGTTTTCGATCTCCCTTCCCTGGCGGTCCGGCAGGGCTCACCCGAACCTGTGGTGAACCGGTTGCGCGATCTGCTCGCAGCCGCACGAATCGAAAACCCGGGATTCCTGTCGGTTCGCAGGGGATTCGTCGTGACTGTCACGGCCGATTACCCGGTCGGCTGGGGACTTGGCAGCAGTTCCACCCTCATTTACCTGGTCGCAACGTGGGCCGGGATAGAACCGTTTCGTCTTTTCCGGCGGGTATCCCGTGGCTCAGGGTATGACATTGCCTGCGCCGACCGGCGTTCGCTCCTTTTCTACGAAATAAAAGACGGTTTGCAGCAGGTGCAGGAGGTCAGCGCAGGCGCGGCCCTGCAATCATCGGCCTGGTTTGCCTGGCTCGGGAAAAAGCAGGAGAGCGCCCGTGAAGTGGAGGATTTCCTTTCGGGAAAACGGTGGACGGATTCCTCCCTGGAACGCATCTCACAACTGGCCGGGGAGATATGCCATTCGCAAACTCCTGCCGAACTGATCCGGCAGGTGGAAGAACACGAACGCATCGTCGGGGAGATCCTCCGGCGACCGATCATCAAACTCTCGTACCGCGATTTTCCCGGGCAGGTCAAATCGCTCGGGGCCTGGGGAGGAGACTTTGTCATGTTCGTCAGCGACGCCCGACCCGTCGAAGTTCGCAGGTACCTCGACCATCGCGGATTAGCACCCGTATTTTCATTTAACGAACTCTGCGCATGAACCGGCACCCCCTGGCGCAACTGCAGCGCCTCTCCACGATCCCGGCGCATCTTCCGGATGCGTTTTCCGCCTCCTGGCAAAGTCCGTCGAACATTGCACTGGTGAAATACTGGGGGAAGAAGGAGGGGCAGTTACCGGCCAACCCTTCCCTGAGCATGACCCTCGACGAGGCGGTAACGCGGACTACGGTGCACTTCCGCCGGGATGGAACGCCCGGCATCGGGCCGGTCAACGGCGATCCTGCTCATCCTTTCCTGCCCCGGCTGCAAGGGTTATTCGCATGGCTGGTGAAAGAAGTGCCGGTGCTTTCGCACTATTCGCTGGAGGTGGTCACTGAATCCACGTTCCCGCATTCGACCGGGATCGCCTCGTCTGCCTCCGGGCTGAGCGCGTTTGCCCTTTGCCTGCTGGATGCCGCGACCGGACTCACGGGGACGGTGTGCACGCAGGAGGATACGATGAGGATGGCCTCGTTCGTTTCGCGGATCGGATCGGGGAGCGCGTGCCGGTCGCTCTACGGAGGATTCGCCGTCTGGGGACGGACCCGCCTCATCCCGGGATCGTCAGATGAATATGCCTTTCCGGTTACGGACAACGTCCATCCCTCGATGCGATCCCTGCGCGATGCCATCCTCGTGATCTCCCGACAGCCCAAAGCCCTTTCCAGTTCCCTCGGCCACCGGGCCATGGAAAACCATCCTTTTGCCTCTTCCC
>DAONFN010000078.1:0-10466 GCA_035403625.1 Bacteroidales bacterium | reverse complement strand
GATGAGAAGGGAAACCTTGACGGCAGGATCGTGGGGGCCCGGTGGTGCATCCCCGTGGCTCACGACATCGGGATCGTACGGCGTACCTTGCCGGAAACGACCCCCGACAATTACAGCCCGGTGGAGCCTGTCGGTATCCGCATCCGGAATTACGGCTCGGAACCCGTTGCCGTTGATTTTCCGGTGTTATGCATACTGAACGGACAGACTTCCACGGTTGTCGTCGGGACTTCCATGCAGCCCCTGGAACCCAATGCGGTGAGGGATGTCGCTTTCCCACCCATGAATATGGACCGGTCGGGGAGTTACCGGTTATCCTTCAAGGTTGCTTTCCCGGGTGACCAGAACCCTTCTAATGACACGCTGACAAGCTCCCTGGAGAGCGATTCCCATCCGCTGGGGAAGGTGACAGCCATGCAACAGGATACCACGTGTTTTACCTTTACATGCGGGGAAGATAAAGTCAGGCTGATCCTGTACGATCCGGGTTTGTTCCGCATCTGGCTGGGTCCGGATGGGGTTTTCACCGATCCGGCGGGCGGCGAGATCGTGCTGCCTCATCCCTGGAAAGCATTTCCGGTCGCCCTGGCCGAGGAAAACTCCTGCTTCAGGATCTCTACCCAACGGATGACGATCCGCGTGTATAAGAACCCGCTGCGGTTCGGGATGTATGATGCCGAAAACAAGCACAGGATATGGGAGGAGCGCGTGCCCCTCGATTACGGCACACGGACCATTCAAAGCCTGGAATCTGCCGGTAATGAATATTTTTATGGATGCGGAATGCAGAACGGGTATTTTTCCCATCGGGGGAAGAAGGTCACCATCGGGTTGAAGATCACAAACTGGGATGACGGCGCCGTTCCCAACCCCGCTCCCTTTTACATGAGCACTGCCGGGTACGGGGTCTTCCGGAACACTTTTTCCGGGGGTGAATATGATTTCAAAGCCCCGGGGACCTTCGCACACAAGGAGAAACGGTTTGATGCCTGGTATTTTGCCGGACCCGGTCTGAAGGAAATCCTGGGGGAATATACCTTGCTGACGGGGCGGCCTTTCCTGCCTCCCCGCTGGGGTCTCACACTGGGCGACGCCAACTGCTACAACAAAGGTTCTGAAACCACGCCGGTGGTGATCGACCGCGTGGCCAGGCCGTACCGGGAACATAACATGCCGGGAGGATGGATCCTTCCGAACGACGGGTATGGATGCGGATACACCCGGCTGGATTCCGTTTCGGCTGCTCTCCGCGATTTGGGGTTCCGCACGGGACTCTGGACAGAGAGCGGGCTGGCGAAGCTCCCCTGGGAGGTTGATACTGCCGGTATCAGGGCGTATAAACTGGATGTGGCCTGGGTGGGAGAGGGGTACCGGCTGGCACTGTCGGCTTGTCGCCAGGCCTTTACCGGGATCGAATCAAACCGCAACGCCCGCGGATTCGTGTGGTCGGTGTGCGGCTGGGCGGGAACCCAGCGCTATTCGACGGTCTGGTCGGGCGACCAGTCGGGAAGCTGGGAGTATATCCGTTTTCATATACCAACTCTGCTGGGTGCAGGACTTTCGGGTTTCAGCAACGCCTCGTCCGACCTCGACGGGATCTTCGGGGGAAGCCCGGAGACTTACACCCGCGACCTGCAATGGAAGACGTTTATCCCGGAATACTATGCGATGTCGGGATGGGCGAAGAAAAACCGCCAGCCCTGGGTTCACGGGGAACCGTTCACCTCGATCAACCGCGACTGGCTCCTGACGAAAATGCGCCTCCTGCCATACCTGTACAGTTATTGCCGGGAGGCTTCGGAAACCGGGGTTCCGGTGGTCAGACCGTTGTTGCTCGAATTCCCGGGCGATACCGTGGCACTGGGTACGCGGACTCAGTACGAGTTCCTTTCCGGTGAGTGGATCCTGGTGGCGCCGGTATTCCGCAACGATACCCTGCGCGACAGCATCTACCTCCCGGAAGGGAAGTGGTACGACTGGCACGACAGCCGCGTTTTCCAGGGACCGGTCACGCTCAACCGCTACCCGGCGCCTTTGCGTACCATCCCGGTGTTTGTCCGGGCCGGGGCCATAATCCCCCTGTACCCGGCCATGCTTTACGACGGCCAGTGGCCCGCGGATACCGTGACCTTCGACATTTACCCGGAGGGCCATTCGCGGTTTGAATGGTATGAAGATGATGGCTCTTCACAGGAATACCGAAAGGGTGCCTTCTCCATCACCCTCCTTGAATGCCGGGCCCCGGCCAATGGGGAGAAGGGTGAGGTGACGTTTACGATTCATCCGTCGACCGGTGAATACCGGGGCAAACCCGCGCAACGAACCTGCCAGGCTATGTTTCACTACCGTTATTCGCCCGTGGAGGTTTTGCTTGACGGTAAAAAGCTGAAGCGGATCGGTTCGAAGGAACCTTGGAGGAATGCCGGGGAAGGATTTTTCTATGACCCGGCTGACCAGGGCGGAATGGTGATGGTCAGGACCCCTGGGCTGCCGACCGGTATTCAACACACCCTTAAGATTAAGTGATCCGGTTGCAAAACACGGGGATTCGATTCCCATGTGCCCGGTTAACCTGTCTTTTCCATACTTTTGCACGGCGAAAATCGTGATCCCATGGCAGCGAAGAGAAAATCAGGAGGTATAAAAAAGAAAGGGGGCGGTCGCCTTCTGGGAAACCCGGTGGTCGTCATGGTCCTGCGGTTGCTGGTGGCACTTTTCCTGCTCTTCCTTTCGCGGGTGGTTTTTTATGCCCTCAATACAGGCTATTTCTCCGATCTCGGCTTCTACGGATTGCTTCGCGTGCTGGTTGCCGGCATCCGGTTTGACCTGTCGGCCCTGCTGATCCTCAATGCCCCGTATATCGTTATGAACACCCTTCCCTTTCATTTCCGGGAGGGGAGGATCTACCGGGGCATCGCAACGGGGTACTTCTATTTCATCAATTCAGCCGCCCTTTTTATTAACTTCATCGATACCATTTATTTCCGGTTCACCCTGAAAAGGATCACAGCCGACATCTTTTCCTATATGGGTGTCGGAGGCGATTTTAACAAGCTGATCCCCCAGTTTCTCCATGATTTCTGGTATGTGGCGATTATCTGGATCGTTTTTGTCGCCGCCCTGGTCTGGCTCGGAACACGGTTCCCGGCGGCTTCCGGCACGAAAAGCAAAGGGAACCAGGTGGGGTTTTACCTGGGAAATACGTTGCTGTTTGCGATATTTATCGCCCTTACGGTGGTCGGTATCCGCGGCGGGCTTCAGCTTCGACCCATCGGGCTCGTCACCGCCGGCAACTACACCACTGCCAAGAACATTCCATTGCTGCTCAATACCCCCTTCTCCATTGTTAAAACCATCAACCGGGAGCCGTTAAAACAGATCACCGCCTATAAGTCGGAAGGCGAACTGGAAAAGGTCTATACGCCGGTCCACCCCGGGAAAAAGGATGGGTTCCGGAACCTGAACGTGATGATCATTATCCTGGAAAGCGTTTCATGTGAACACATCGGAATCCTGAACCATGCACTCGACAACGGTCGTTACCAGGGATTTACACCGTTCCTGGATTCGCTCATCCGGCAGGGGTTGTACTTCAACGCCTTCGCCAACGGCAAGACCTCCATTCAGGGTGTTCCGGCCATCCTGTCGGCCATCCCCTCCCTGATGAATGAATCCTTTATCCAGTCGGGGTATGCCTCCGGTCAATTCACCCGCATTGCCGGCCTCCTGAAAGGAAAAGGGTATGAGAGCGCTTTCTTCCATGGCGGGACCAACGGCACGATGGGATTCGATTCCTATACCAAGATGGTCGGATTCGGGCATTATTTTGGCCGGAACGAATATCACAATGAGCAGGATTACGACGGGAAATGGGGGATCCGGGATGAAGAGTTTTTTCAATATACTGCCCGGACCATCAAAGGATTGCATCAGCCGTTTGTGGCCGCCCTGTTCTCCCTGTCCTCGCATCATCCGTACTATGTGCCGATGAAATATGCCAACATCCTGCGGAAAGGCAAACTGCCGATCCAGCAAAGCGTGATGTACACCGACCTGTCGCTGGCGAAATTCTTCCATACGGCTCAACGGATGCCGTGGTACCGGAATACCTTGTTCGTGATCACGGCCGACCATACCTCCGAAGGGTATTATCCCTGGTACCAGACCGGGGCCGGA
Source organism: Bacteroidales bacterium (assembly GCA_035403625.1). Lineage (GTDB taxonomy): Bacteria > Bacteroidota > Bacteroidia > Bacteroidales > FEN-979 > CAIVAT01. The sequence goes on along the minus strand of DAONFN010000078.1, from coordinate 6,290 downwards.
CAATATGAGATCCCCCTTCTTTTTTATATGCCGGGCGGAGACCTCAAAGGCCGGTCGCAGGCCATCGCCCAGCAAACCGACATCCTGCCTACTGTTCTCGGATACCTGGGCTACGACCGGCCCTTTATCGCGTTTGGGAACGACCTCCTGGACAGTCTTTCCGGAGCGCCCCGTTTTTCGGTGCATTACCTGAACGGACTGTACGCGCTGATCAGCGATGGTCATTACCTTGAGTATGACGGGGGAAAGACGACTTCCTTGTATGATCTGCAAAAAGATCCCATGCAGGATATGAACCTTGCCGGGAAGTCGCCGGAGCAAAAGTCCCTGGAGCATTTTCTGAGAGCCTATATCCAGCAATATAACAACCGGTTGATCGAGAATCGTATGATGCTGGAGGAGTGAAAGATGACGGTGGAAAACAGCAAACGGATCCTGTTCATCATCAACCCGGTATCGGGGGTGGGAAAGAAGAAGGTGATGGAGCGCCTGATAGCCGGGCGTTTCGGAAACGATCCGGACGTTTCGGTCGTCTTTACCGGGCACCCGGGCCATGCCACGGAGATCAGCCGGAGGGCGGCGTCAGACGGGGTTGATATAGTGGTGGCAGTGGGTGGCGACGGCACCGTGAACGAGGTAGCTTCCGGGTTGGTGGGCACACAAACTGCGATGGCGATTCTTCCGGCAGGGTCGGGTAATGGACTGGCCCGTCACCTGAAGATCCCGATGAATCCGCGGCGGGCGCTGGAGCTCATTTCCGAACGACCGGTGAGGACCATCGACACGGCCGAGATCGACGGTCAGCTTTTCGTGAACGTAGCCGGGATCGGGTTCGACGCGGCCATCGCCAAGAAATTTGCCGCGGCAGGCAAACGGGGTTTCTCCACGTACTTCCGCGTGACGGCTGACACCTACAAAAACTACCGGTCAAAAAAGTACATCCTGACCATCGATGGCAAGATCATTCGCCGGCGAGCGCTGATGGTCAGCTTTGCCAACTCGAGCCAGTTCGGCAACAATGCTTCGATCGATCCGGCGGCCAGCGTCAGCGATGGATTCATCGACGTCTGCATTGTCGGCAAGATGCCGCTGCATAAGGTGGCCTTCCTGGCTCCCCTGCTTTTCATGGGGAAATTCGATAAAACCCGTTATGTGGAGATCATTCGGGCACGGGAGGTGCTGGTAAAGAGGAAAAAAGGAAAGACCATTCACCTCGACGGCGACCCGAAGACCATCGGCCGGGAGTTTACGGTGAAGATACACCCACTTTCGCTCAGGGTGGTGGCGCCGCCCAAAACCGGTACGGGCGGACTGGCGGACCAGCCGGAGAAGCTATAATCTGATAATTGTAAATAGGAACTTGTAACTATGAAAGAGATCCCGACCAGCACCTTCCATGCGGCGATTTATGAAATGTTGAGGAACTGGGGATTCCCGGGAAAATTTTCGGGCTATGTGGCCGATTTTTCCACCCTTTTCATCATCCTCCTCGTTACCATCATCATTTACCAGATCGCCAAGTTCATCATTAACAAGGTGCTGAAAAGACTTGTTGAACGGTCGGCCAGCAAATGGGACGATCATCTTTACGAACAAAAGGTATTCACACGACTGGCCCTGCTCTTGCCGGCCCTGGTGCTGGAGGTAGCCCTCGTTCCCAGCATCTCCAAATATCCGGATGCGATCAGGTTTATCGCCTTGGGCCTGCACCTGTACATGATCTTCATCGTGCTGCTGGTCATCACTTCTTTTCTCAATGCCGTCTATCATATCTACGGCGAATTTGATGTCTCCGGATCCAAGCCCATCAAGGGGTATGTGCAGATCGGAAAGATCGTCACCTATGTGGTGGGTGGCATTGCCATCATTTCCACCCTTATCGGTCAGTCTCCCATCACGCTGTTGGCGGGACTGGGCGCCATGTCGGCGGTCATCATGCTGATATTCAAGGATGCCATCCTGGGTTTTGTGGCCGGCGTGCAACTTTCGTCCAACAAGATGCTGCAGATGGGCGACTGGATCACGATGCCGAAGTACAACACCGACGGGACTGTGATCGATGTTTCGCTGGTGACGGTCAAGGTCAGGAATTTCGACAATTCGGTGAGTTTTGTGCCAACCTATACCCTGGTATCCGACTCCTTCCAGAACTGGCGAAGCATGGGCGAGGCCGGCGGCCGCAGGATGAAGCGTTCGGTGCTGATCGACATCGGAACCATCCGCTTCGCCGACGAAGCGCTGTTGCAGCGGGTTCGCAAAGCCATACCCGACCTTGCCGGCGAGCTGGGCAGCCTGGATAAAGTGACCAATCTCGGGCTCTTCCGGATGTATGTGCTTAGCTACCTGAAGACCATCCCCAACCTCAACCAGGATGCCTCCCTTATGGTCAGGGCCCTGCAACCGACCGAGAACGGTCTGCCGCTGGAGATCTATGCCTTCTATACACCTCCCGACTGGGGCCAGTTCGAAGATTTCCAGGCGCGCCTGTTCGAACATATCCTTTCCGAAATGGCCGAATTCGGTCTCAAAGCCTTCCAACGTCCCTCGGGAAGAGATGTTCAGATGTCGTCGGTGCTCCCTGAATAATAAAGCGAATTGGCGGGCAAGCGAGATAGCGAAAAACAGCGAGGGGTAAAGGGGAAATTATTATTTTTGCCTCCGGATCATTCACAGATCGTACGTCGTACATCATAAATCGTAAATCAATATGTCTTTTAACCTCCGCAACCGAAATTTCCTGAAGGAACTGGATTTCACCCCCCAGGAGATCAAATTCTTACTCGACCTGGCCATTGACCTCAAGAAAGCCAAATACACCGGCACCGAGCAGCAACGGCTCAGGGGCAAGAACATCGCATTGATCTTTGAAAAAGCCTCCACCCGCACCCGTTGCGCATTTGAGGTGGCTGCTTTCGACCAGGGCGCGCGTGTGACGTACCTCGGACCCGAAGGATCGCATATCGGGAAGAAAGAGACGATGAAAGATACTGCCCGCGTGCTGGGAAGGATGTACGACGGAATAGAGTACCGCGGATTCGGTCAGGCCATCGTGGAGGAACTGGGCAAATACGCCGGAGTCCCCGTTTGGAACGGACTCACCAACGAATTTCATCCCACCCAGATCCTGGCCGACTTCATGACCATGATGGAGTATAGCGACAAGCCCCTGAACAAGGTTGCGTTTGCCTATTGCGGTGATGCGCGGTTTAACATGGGGAACTCCCTGATGGTGGGCGCAGCCAAGATGGGGATGGATTTCCGGGCCTGTGCACCGAAGAAGTACTGGCCGGCCCAGGACCTGGTGGACCAGTGCCGGGAGATTGCCAGGGTGACCGGCGCCAGGATAACACTGACAGAGAATGCGGAAGAAGGTGTGAAGGGTGTCGATTTCATCTACACCGACGTTTGGCTTTCCATGGGCGAAGCGAAAGAATTGTGGGACGAGCGTATCCGCGAAATGATCCCCTACCAGGTGAACCAGGCGCTGATGAACAAGACGGGCAATCCCAACGTGAAATTCATGCACTGCCTGCCGGCCTTCCACAACAAGGATACGGAAATAGGCGCCGAAATCTGTGGCAAATACGGTCTTGAGGGGCTTGAAGTGACCGAAGAAGTATTCGAATCGCCCGCTTCTATCGTGTTCGAAGAAGCCGAAAACCGGCTCCACACCATCAAAGCCGTGATGGTGGCTACCCTCGGCGACTAACGGGGGACGACCCGCCCGTTCTCGCACAGCAGGGTACGGGCGGGAAATTTTGCAAACAGCGAATAATCATGCGTGGCCATTACCACCGCCGCGCCTGTCTTCGAGATATCCATCAGCAGACTGATGATCTCTTCCGAACTTTCCGGGTCAAGGTTCCCTGTAGGCTCATCGGCCAGTATCACCTCGGGATCGTTGACCAGCGCCCGGGCAATGGCAACCCGTTGCTGTTCGCCACCCGAAAGCTGGTGAGGCATCTTCACCCCCTTGTTCCCCAGGTTCACTTTGGCCAGCACCTCCAACAACCGTTTCTGCATCTCTTTTTTATTCTTCCAGCCCGTCGCCCGCATCACGAAAAGAAGATTCTCGTTGACCGTCCGGTCTATCAGTAACTGGAAGTCCTGGAAAACGATCCCCAGCTTCCGTCGCAAATAGGGAATATCGCGGCGCCTCAGCGATGCCAGGTCAAAGCCGGCCACCCGGCCCGTACCGCTGTGATGGGGTAGCTCTGCATAGAGGGTCTTCAGGAGACTGCTTTTTCCGCTGCCCGTTTTCCCGATGAGATAAATGAACTCCCCCTGCCTGACCGTCAGGGTGACGTTGGCCAGGATCAGGCTTTCGTTCTGGTACACGGCGATTTTGTCAAGTTCGATAATGGGGTCGCTCATAGGGAGATGGTTGGTGGCTCAGGGGAGGCGTTTTATTTGTTCGGCTAATTGGACACCTTCTATTTTCCGGTAGTCGGGTTCATCTTTCATCGTCAGGAATTCAATGTCGAGGTCATCCACATATAGCTTGTAGATGGCGGAAGGATTGAAAAAGTAAACCTTCACAGTGCTTCCTGCAGGCAATTCGCGGGGAACATAGAAGGCTGTCTCCACCTTCGTCCACCGGTCGGGACTCACATAAGGCTCGAGGATGAACTGGTTGTAGCTTACACTGCGCCCGTTTGCCTGGTAATCGACTACGAGGGTGGCTTCGGTCTTTTCCCTCGGGGCCAGGATCATAGCACGGACCAGGATCAGCCGGTTGGGGGTTGTGAACAGGCTGTCGAGCCCGGTTTCAATCCCGACACTGTACGGGATCCTCCGGTCGGCGCGTGAGGACCATTGTCCCCCGAACCGGACCGAATCAGTGCGGGTGGCCGGGTTCATCCAGGCAGGACCGGCCGCGGTTTCCATGTCGTTGGTTCGTTTGACTCGGTTCACCACGGCCTCTTCGGGGATATATATGCGGGCTTTTCGGTTCAGGCTGAAGAACGAATCGCGGAAGATCTCAGCATTGATGTTCCAGGGGGGATAGATCCAGCGGGTATGCTGGTAGTACTGGAAAAGGTTGAGTCCTATGAAAAGAACGATCAGGGCCGATAACAAACGCCGGGCAAGGGTTCCCTTCAGCGAATGATACAGGAAAAGAAGAAGCAGGGCGACCAGGGCATACAGGTCGATAAACACCCGCTGTCCGCATTTCGAAGCATAATACCATACCCACCAGCAGGAGGCCACGTAAACGAACACGAACAGAAAACCCGCCAGCCATAAAAAACGGTAGCGGTCATGCCGGAACAACCCGCCAAAACCTGCCAGCGAGAGGAGAGCCAGCGGGGTGTAAACGAACCATCCCCGGTTGAAGCTGAACAGGATATTCAGCATATGCGGGCGAAAAAGATTCAGTTTCTCTTCGCCGTAAGAATAGACCAGGGGCCGGCCGGTTTGCAGAATCCACAGGGTCACCGGAACTGAAAAGAGGATCACCGCGTAAGCCATTCCCCGGAAAAAGAGGGCCCGGTTGGAAAAAACCCGCCGGAAGGTGAACATCAGTTGCTTGGCGCTTCCGGCAAGGAAAGGCACCAAAAGCAGGATCAGCGCGTTGGTGGGCCGGATCAGGACGATCAGCGCGAAGAGGGAGACGGCTTTCGGGAACCATTTAGGCCGGTAATCATGGAAGAGCCGGTGTGTGATCAGCAGGAAGTAAGTGACCAACGCGAATGAATACACGTGGGTCATCGACGATTCGGTCACCGTAAAAAAGACCAGGTTGGTGCCGAGCGTGACAGCCAGCGTGAGAAATGCGGCACGTCCGTCGGATGCGCCGTAAAGCTTGAGCAGCTTCATCAGCCAGCGCGCCCCGAGCCAAAGGAACATCAGGGCGGATAGGAGGATGGAATACTGGTAAGGGAGGGAGTAGCCGTCGCGGGGGAAAAGCTCCAGCCAGGCCATCAGGTGTCCGAACAGGAAAAACGGTAACCACACGATCGCCATGCCGGGGAAATACTTGTTGACCGTCCCCCTGCCGGTATCGTACCGGAATTCCTTGAATACCGACCGGTCGGAGGGATAGTATTGCGCCTCGTACTGTTCAACGAACCTGAACTGAAGATCGTGGTAAATGAAGATGGCGGGAAGATAGGCGTAATACCCTTTTCCGTCGCTGTTGATGATGCGGTCCCAGTTGCGTTCGGGCGACCGGAACCCCATGAAGAGCATCAAAAAGATGACCAGAATGATCTCGGGGGTATATTGGTGAAGGTATTTCATGCCGGTGATTATAGCTGACTACGCTGCCTGATAACTTCGAACAGAAG
>DAONFN010000077.1:0-10516 GCA_035403625.1 Bacteroidales bacterium | reverse complement strand
ATATCGGTATTTCTTCTCATTTCTCTTGTCAAACACATTAGAAATTAAACATAAGTCCCAGGCGGATGGTCCTTGGCGAACTATATCGGTAAGGATTGTTCATCTGGATGGAATAGAGATCACGGAACGACTGCGGATTGATCTGCTGGCTGATGGCGTTCTGCCATTCGGGGGCTGTCAGGTAGCCGTCATCAGCTACGTCGCCGGTGCCGGGATAAACCGCGGTGACATTCTTTGTGTTTAACAGGTTGGAGATTTCGAGATAGAGGTTGATGGTTGCATCTTTCTTCTTGCTGAGGGCAAAATTGAAGTCCTTGTCGAAGCGGGCGTTGATGTGGAACTGCCACGGCAGACGGGCGCCATTGATACTCCCCTGGATTGGGCCCATGGCTCCGTAAGCCAGGATTTTACTGGTCTGTGTATACGGAGTTCCCGATCCGCCGGTGAGGGTGAAGTTGGCGCCGAGGTTCGAAAGAATCTGCAACGGTTCTTTCCCGTTTTTGCGCTTGATAACCGGGCCGTTATACTCTTTTCCGCTACCCCAGCGGTAGTCGAAGCTGATGTTGAACTGGTGACGGCGGTCAAAGTTCAGCGGGTTCAGTGTACGCAAGTTGGGCTGATCGGAACGGATGATCGTGGAGGCGGCATCGGCATCTGAACCAGTACCTTCGGCAAACTGCAGGGTATAGTTGAAACGCAGCCTGGCGTTGCCCGAACGGCGGAGGTCATAGGTAAGGGTCAACCCCTTGACGGTACCGAAGTCAATGTTGGTGTAAGAATAATAGGTCTTCGGATAAGCGCCGCTGAGGCGGTACTGCTGAATTTGGTCACGCATTTCACGATAAAAGACGGCCAGTTTCAAGGAAGAAAAGTTGTTGATCTTCTGCTGGAATCCCAATTCGTAATCGATCGTCTTTTCGGGCTTCAGGGCCGGGTTGTTGATCGTCCCTGACGAGCCTGTCACACCGATATAATAATAGCTGATCGGTTGAATCTGTACTTCGGCGGAAGAAGGACGCTGGGTCAGAATGTCATAGTGGGCATAGAACAAAGCGTCGTCGCTGATGGGGAAGGAGAAGGAGATACGCGGCATCCAGTTGGTCTGGGGTTCATAGTCCTTGAACACAGCTGCACGCGGGGGAGCTCCCACCGTATCCACATCCGGATAGAGCAGGTAAGGCTGCACGCCGCTGCCGGCATCGAGCGCCCGTACCGGGTCGGTTACGGTGCTCCCTTCAGCATTGTACCAATTGCTGCCGTATCGGTAACCGGTGATCTTGGTTGGTTCGCGGGCGTCGTCAACATAAACCACATAATCGCTGCCTATACCGGAGGGATGATTTACCGTAACGCCGTTTAATGAACCCACTTCAGCTACAGTCTTGGCAGGATAGAACAGGTAGGGGTCGCGGAGCACCGGTTGGTTTGCATCAAAACGGTCGACACGCACACCGACATTGAAAATCAGGTCTTTGAAAGCAAATTTATCCTGGATGTAACCGGCGACATAGATCGGCTGGTAGGGTCCGATAGCACGGGTATAGTTGCCGTTGCCGTCCTGCTGGTTAAAGAAGTCATCGAGGTTCATGCTGCCTGATGTTTTATTCCCCATATAATCGTAGCCATAATAACCTACAACGGGAGAACCGTTGTTCAGCACTTCGTCGGCAGAGAACATATCCATGGTGAGCAGATCACCGTAATAATACTTAGTATGCAGGTTCATATCCTTGTCGTAGTAGTTGATCGAGTTCTTTCCGAAATCATAGGAGAGAATGTCGATCCAGTCGGTTCCATCGACCGGCAGGCCAAGTTTTTTCCTCAGGTTGACATCGAAGGTTCGCTGGGCTGATTGGACATACCTGCGGTCATAAAAAATGGTGTCCATAAAGACTCCGTTACGGTATACCGCATGGGGATTCGAAAGATCAAGTTCCCGAATATGGAAATTGGTGAAGCCCTTCATCAAATCCCAGAGGGAAGATCCGATATTGGTGTAACCCGAACTCTTCCTTTGCTGGTACTGGAGTCCAAGTTGGATTTCATGATTGCCGAAGTCGGCGGCGAAAGTGGCGTTGACGGCCACCTGATCGCTGGTGCTTTCGGAATATCCGTTGGGGCGGTTACCGACCCCGGTGAAAATGCCATAGGGTGACGAGGGTTCCATCCCATTGATGAGACCTTTCCCGGCAATGATTTCATTGATATTCGAATAGTGGCCAGTGGGATCGTCAAACAGGTCAAAGTACTGCTGGGTCCAGTTCGAGGATTCTTTGTTCAGGTCCGAACCGTTGAAAATCACGATGGTGTCGCGGGTCCCATTTTGCAGGTGACCCCACATGTGGAGAACCGAGTCGTAAGCGGGTGTAGGAGTATAAGCTCTTACTGATTGGGTAGCAAAACTGCCGACATAACCATACTGGAAATAGTTGTCCTTGTGCTCGGCATCTTCTGTTTTAGCGAAATTACGGGTGAAATCTGCTCCGATGGAATAATAAATGTTCTTCACAAAACTCTTGCTTTCAGAAGCCGTTGGGAAACGCTGGGTGAAGCGTCCGTTCACACGCCAGGTCTGTCCGTTGGAGTGGGAGTTATTATCCCAGTTCATCAAGGAGTTGGCATAGCTGAAATTCCGGTTGTCGTACCAGGTAAACGTTCCGCCGAAGGAAACGTTGATGGTGGGAGATACCCGGAAATCGAGTTTACCCGAAACGTTGATATTGGTTCCGGCCGAGTTCAGGGTGGATTTGGTTTTTACCAGGTCGTTGTAGGTCAGGAATTCGGCGTTGGTAAAAACTGCGTTGGTTTCACCATAAAGACGTAACGGATTGAGGGACAGGCGGTCTTTAACCTCGTCAGTAACCCGGTACAAGGAGAATGCAGGGGGTGCTCCATCTTTCTGATAGATGAAGTCGCCGGCTACGAAAAAGCCCATGATCGGGGTTTTGGTGCCGCGCACCGTATCTTTCTTGGAAACCAGCGGGCCGGTGAAGTTGAGACCCAGTCGGTTATACCCGAAGGCGTCGAGCACCTGCGAGGTCTGTACGTCGACCCCGCCTGAGAAGGCCTTGGAAGGACCTTTGGTGGTAACGTTGATGATACCTCCCGTGGCGTCACCATATGCGGCAGGCGTTCCGCCCAGGATGACTTCCACTTGCTCAATGGCACTTTGCGGCAGTGCATTACTACCGGTAACGCGCATACCGTCAATAAAATAGACGGTACCGGTTGAACGCTGCCCGCGCAAACTCGTGATGTTCCCGTTGGCGTCGGTCGAAACACCTCCGACTGTAGTTGCTACGGCATCGGCTGACTTGTTGGCCATTTTGGAAATTTCCTCCGAGGTCACGGTACCTCCTGAAGTGGTCTGGTCCTTCGAGATCAGGGGAACCTTGTAATCGACCACCTCAATTTCATTCAGCGTGGTGGTGGAAGCCTCCAATTCCAGGTTCTGGAAAGTGATTTTGTCGGGGGATACATAAATGCCCCTGTACATGAAGGGCTTGTACCCGACATAACTGGCCTTGAGGTCCACTTTCCCCGGGGGGATCGGCTTAATGGTATAGTTTCCGTCGAAATCGGAGGTGGATCCGCCAACCTGCACACCGCCGACCTCAATTACGACATTGGCGAAAGGGATAGGTTCCTTGGTGCCTTTGTCGATAATCTTTCCCTTCAGCGTGCCAGAGCCGGTTTGTGAAAAAACCAACACGCTTGATGCCAGTACGATACCAAAAGTAACAAGTAAATTTCTCAACATACCATACGATTTTATGTTAGATTTTCTGTGCGCTGTTAAAAGGCCGTAAATGTAGTAATTATTTAAAATCAAACTGAAATTATTTGGCACGCCTACCAAATATATAAACATTCTAAATTAGATTGCAACCCGCTAGACCAAACGCCTTAAACAATCGGCAATATTGCCTTTTCGAAAGGTGAACGCAAGGGGCTCACCGTCGGATCGGAGTAACTTTTTTTGCCTCTTTTTTGGTCCTTTTCATGCTTTCGCGGGTCGATTTCGACTGCATTTTGTTATGTCGCTTCACGGCATCATTGTATTCCTTCATGGCCTGTTTCTTTTTTTTCTCGCGTTCCCGTTCGATTCTTTTCTGGTTGATCCGGGCTTCCTGAGGTGCCCCCATTGTTACGGCGGTGAATAAAAGAACTGATATGACAACTATAATGCGAAAGAATTCCCGGCTCCCGAACCGGGAAGGTCCTGAACCGGACCAAGAACAGCTTTTCCTGCAAATAAAAGACATGTGTTTTCTGCTAAATGAATTTCACCCCAAAAAGGAACGATAAAATTACGATATTTGTATCATGAAAAAATATGCGGCACGATTTTCTGTTAGGGTCCTACTGACCATATGCTCCGGACTCATTTTCATTTCCTCGTGTAAAAAGGATGCACAATCGCCCGATATTCCGTACGTTTACGTGAATTTCAGCCTGGACCCGAATGGTACCCAGTACATCAATCTTAATGCGGTCAACGGTTGGGAAACTGTAACAGGCGGATACAACGGCATCCTGCTTTTCCGGAAATCGGTGGAGGAATTCATGGCCTTCGAACGCGCCTGTCCCTATGACCCGAGAAAAGAGGGCGCCCAGGTAAGGGTCGACGACTCAGGAATAACCTGTACCTGCCCTGTGTGCGGGTCAAGATTTATTATGACCGATGGGACTCCATTTGCAGGTCCTTCCCGGTATCCGCTGAAACAGTACACGACGATGTACGACGGATCGTTGCTCTACGTCACCAATTGATTGAACCAGGCGGACACCTGAACAGGTTGTCGCCGCTCACCCCTCACTAATACCGGTAATGTTCCGGCTTATACGGCCCGTCAATGTTCACACTGAGGTAGTCGGCCTGTTCCGCGGTCAGTCTCGTAAGTTTCACACCGATCTGTTCCAGGTGCAGGCGGGCAACCTCCTCGTCCAGTTTCTTAGGCAGTCGGTAGACGCCGGTTTTGTACTTGTTTTTCCACAAGTCGAGCTGAGCCAGGGTCTGGTTGGTAAAGGAATTTGACATCACAAAGGAGGGGTGCCCGGTGGCACAGCCCAGGTTCACCAGGCGGCCTTCCGCCAGCAGGAAAATGGCTTTCCCGTCGGGATAGATGTATTTATCAACCTGCGGCTTGATATTGATCTTTTTGATCCCCGGCCAGTGATTCAGTTGATCTACCTGGATCTCGTTATCGAAATGGCCGATGTTACAAACAATTGTCTGATCTTTCATCGCGGCCAGGTGGACGGCAGTGATCACATCCTTGTTGCCGGTGGTCGTAACATAGATATTTCCCTCACTGAGAGCATCCTCAAGGGTACTGACCTGGAACCCTTCCATGGCAGCCTGCAGGGCGCAAATGGGATCGATCTCCGTTACAATGACACGGGCGCCATAACTTCTCATCGAATGAGCGCATCCTTTTCCCACATCGCCATAGCCCAGCACAACCACCACTTTACCTGCGATCATGACGTCGGTGGCGCGTTTGATCCCGTCGGCCAGCGATTCCCGGCAACCGTAAAGATTGTCAAACTTCGATTTTGTTACTGAATCATTGACGTTGATAGCGGGTACAAGCAGTGTACCTTTTTCCTGCATCTGGTAAAGGCGGTGAACGCCGGTGGTCGTCTCTTCCGAAACTCCCTTCCAATCGGCAACAGTACGCGTCCAACGCGACTTATCTTCTACGTAAATATCTCTTAACTGCTTCATCAGCGCCTTTTCATCCGCGCTTCCGGTTTCCCCCGCTAACAGGGTGGGATTCTTTTCCGCTTCATATCCGAGATGGATCATCAGCGTCGCATCGCCCCCGTCGTCCACAACCAGGTTCGGTCCTTTTCCTCCCGGGAAAGCGAGAGCCATTCCGGTACACCACCAATACTCTTCCAGCGTCTCACCTTTCCAGGCAAAAACAGGAATTCCACGTGCCGCGATGGCTGCGGCGGCATGGTCTTGCGTGGAGAAAATATTGCAACTGGCCCAACGGACATCGGCGCCCAGTTCGGTAAGAGTCTCGATTAAAACGGCCGTCTGGATGGTCATGTGGAGGGATCCGCTGATCCGTGCCCCTTTCAGCGGCTTTTCCGCAGAATATTTGCTCCGGATCGACATAAGTCCCGGCATCTCCTTCTCAGCCATCTCGATCTCTTTCCTTCCCCATTCCGCCAGGGACATGTCGGCAACCTTAAACTTTACATCTGTGTTCATTGCAATATTTTCCATGTTGAACGATTTTCAGGTTAACACCGGACGTGAAAACATGTTGAGCACCCATCACGGCATCCAGGTAACTTTTTCCGGACGGCAAAAGTAAGCAAAAAACCGATACGTCCGTGGTTTATTGGTTAATTTTGCAACCGCACGAACTATCCCAACCGAGCGATGCCCCTCTTGCGAGAAATCTGTCCTTCACCCGGAATCCGGGCCGGAATCTGGCATATAACGGAGACTCCCGATGAGCTGTTCTCGGGGTTGACCCCGGGGAAAGCAGAGGTAGCGCTCTACCATACATTCCGCAACGAACAAAGGAAGAGACACTGGCTGGGAGCACGGGCAGCCTTGTCGGCACTCCTGTCGCCTCTTCCTTCTGCACTCGAAACTGATGCGAACGGGAAACCTTTTCTGCCGGGCCGAACACACTACGTATCACTCTCGCATGCAGGGGACTATGCTGTTGCGGTTGTTGGTCACGATGGGCCTGTTGGGATCGATATTGAAAAGATATCACCCCGGATCGACCGGGTAAAGGATAGGTTCCTGCTGCCTGATGAACTGAATGCACTGGAACAAGAAAACCGTCTGGAACAGCTTTCCCTTTACTGGGGTGCCAAGGAGGCCTTATACAAACTGCGGGGAAACCCGGGTGTGGATCTGCGCAACGACCTGTATGTCGGCCGGTTTGATTACCTTTGCAAATCCGTTCAGACGGGACATGCACGGCTTAGGGAAGACGGGTGCTGGAGGGACTATACGATCTGGTGGGAGGAATGGAATGGATACATGATCGTGATCGCATGGTGACAGAGATGGGGAACCAAAAGCTGAGACTGGAAAGAAAAACACATGCAAAGAGATCTATATAACGAACTTACATCGAGGATACTGGTACTCGACGGGGCCATGGGAACCATGGTCCAGCGTCATCAACTGACGGAGTCGGATTTCCGCGGGGACCGGTTTGCGGATTTCCCCCATAACCTCAAAGGAAACAACGACTTACTTGTTTTGACGTGCCCCTCGGTGATCCGTGGGATCCATGAAGCTTACCTCGAAGCGGGAGCCGACATCATTGAGACCGACACGTTCAATGCGAACCGGATTTCGCTGAAGGATTACCACCTGGAAGATCACGCGTACGAGATCAACCTGGCTGCCGCGCGACTGGCGCGGGAGGCAGTGGCGGGGTTCATGCGCACCCCGCTCGACCGGCCGCGCTGGGTAGCCGGTTCGATCGGACCCACCAACCGCACGGCATCCATGTCGCCCGATGTTCAGGATCCGGGTTACCGGGCCGTGACTTTCGACGAATTGTATGAGGCTTACCGCGAACAGGCCCGGGGACTGCTGGACGGCGGTGCCGACCTGCTTATGGTGGAAACGATTTTCGATACATTGAATGCAAAAGCCGCCCTGATCGCGGTCTTTGACGAGATCACGGACCGATTCCCTCACCCGGAGAACCGGTTTCCGGTCATCGCGAGTGTTACCATTTCCGACAACAGCGGCCGTACCTTATCCGGACAAACACTGGAAGCATTCCTGGTCTCCATCCGCCATTTTGATCTTTTTACCATCGGCCTCAACTGTTCGCTTGGCGCGGCCGAACTGCGTCCTTACCTGGAGGAACTGGCAGAAAAAGCCCCATTCCCGGTGATTGCTTACCCGAATGCCGGGCTTCCCGACCAGTTCGGACAATATACCCAGACCCCTGCTGAGATGGCCGGCTACCTGAACGATTTCATCAACAGCGGGTTCGTCAACATGATCGGCGGTTGCTGCGGCACCACACCCGAACACATCCGCGAATTCGTCGGGATTGCAAGTGGCGCTGTGCCCCGGCGCATACCCGAAAGAAGCCACAACCTGAGCCTCAGCGGATTGGAACCCCTTACTGTTTTCAAGGGAAGCAATTTTATCAATATCGGCGAACGTACCAATGTCAGCGGTTCCCGGAAATTCGCCCGGCTTATCCGCGAAGAAAAATATGAGGAGGCGCTTTCTGTCGCCCGTCAGCAGGTGGAGGCCGGCGCCCAGGTGATCGACATCAGCATGGACGATGCCATGCTCGACGGCCGGAAAGCCATGGTTAATTTCCTGAATATGGCAGCCTCGGACCCCGAAGTGGCCCGGGTCCCCTTTATGATCGACTCGTCGAACTTCTCCATCATCCTCGCCGGGCTCAAATGCATCCAGGGCAAACCGGTCGTAAATTCGATCAGCCTCAAAGAAGGGGAAGGGGTATTCCGTGAACAGGCCCGCCAGTTGCGCCGCTTCGGTGCTGCTGTTGTCGTGATGGCCTTTGACGAGGAAGGTCAGGCTACGACATTTGAAAGAAGGATCGTTATCGCGCGTCGGGCATACCAGATACTGACCCGGGAGCTCGATTTTCCTCCTGAAGATATCCTTTTCGACCCGAACATCCTCACGGTTGCCACCGGAATTGACGAACATGCCAATTACGCGATCGAATTTCTCCGGGCGGTTACATGGATCCGTGAAAACCTTCCTCATGCCCATACCAGCGGTGGGATCAGCAACCTCTCCTTCGCTTTCCGGGGAAATGACCCGGTAAGGGAGACGATGCACGCCGCTTTCCTTTATCATGCCGTCAAAGCCGGCCTCGATATGGGTATTGTCAACGCGGGAACACTGCCGGTTTACGATGAGATCCCGGCCCCGTTACTGAAACTGGTGGAGGATGTCATCCTGAACCGGCGTAAAGATGCCGTGGAAAGGCTGTTAGCTTATGCAGGCGAACGGATGGAAGAAAGTACCCGGGAGGTGAAGACGATCGACTGGAGAAACCTTCCCGTGATCGAGCGCCTCACTTACTCGTTGGTGAGAGGGAATGCTGATTTCATCGACCAGGACATCGATGAGGCCCTGCCTTTGTTCGATTCCGCTCTGAAAGTGATCGAAGGTCCGCTGATGGAAGGAATGAATCAGGTGGGCGACCTGTTCGGTGCCGGTAAAATGTTCCTTCCGCAGGTCATCAAAAGCGCCCGGGTGATGAAAAAGGCGGTCGCACGGCTGACCCCCAGGCTGGAAGCTGAAAAAGCCGCCGCCGATGGAATGCAGCGGAACAACGGACATGTCCTGTTGGCTACGGTTAAGGGCGACGTTCACGATATCGGAAAAAATATCGTTGGTGTCGTACTGGCCTGTAACAACTACAAAATCACCGACCTGGGAGTGATGGTCCCGGCCGATAAAATACTGGCAGCCGCGCGCGACCTGAAGGCGGATGTGATCGGTCTCAGCGGCCTGATCACCCCTTCGCTGGAGGAAATGGTCCATGTAGCCCGGGAGATGGAAAGGATGGAATTCTCCGTCCCCCTGCTGATCGGTGGGGCGACCACCTCCGAGATCCACACCGCCGTGAAGATAGCCCCCTATTACGCGGGGACGGTTGTCCATGTAAAAGATGCCTCAAAGGCAGCCGGTGTGATCGCCGGGCTCCTCTCTCCCGCAACGGGCAAAGAAAATGCCGCCTCCATCCGGAAAAAATATGATGAACTTCGTCAGTCGCATGATATCCGTTCGGGGCACACCTACCTTTCGCTGGCCGATTCCAGGAAAAACCGCCTCGGATTGCGATGGGAACAGGGGGTGATCCGGCGGCCCGGGTTGCTGGGAAAAAAAGTTTTCATCGACTATCCGCTGGAGGAGATTGCCCGGTACATCGACTGGACATTTTTCTTTCATGCCTGGAAAATGAACGGGAAGTACCCGGCCATCCTGGAAGACCCGGTCAAAGGTGCCGAAGCGACTAAACTTTTCGGGGATGCCCAACGGATGCTGAACGAGATCATCGGAAAACGCATGCTGATGGCACGGGGTGTGATCGGGATATGGCCATGCCGCTCCGTGGGAGATGATATTGAGATCTATGCTGATGAATCCTGCAAGCAGGTGCTTACCACCTTCCGCTTTCTGCGCAACCAACAGCAGAAAGAACCGGGTGAACCCAATTTAAGCCTTTCTGATTTTATCGCTCCCGAAGAAACGGGACTGGTTGATTATATGGGCGGATTTGCAGTCACGGCGGGCCTGGGAGTGGAAGAATGGGTGGAACGCTACGAGCAGGAGCTCGACGATTACAGCGCCATTATGATCAAGATCCTGGCGGACCGTCTGGCGGAAGCATTCGCTGAAAGAATACACGAGCGGGTAAGGAAGGAGTTCTGGGGCTATGCCCGGGAAGAGGAACTCGGGATCAACGCTATGATCCGGGAAGAATACCAGGGGATCCGCCCCGCACCAGGGTATCCGGCATGC
>DAONFN010000076.1:0-10650 GCA_035403625.1 Bacteroidales bacterium | reverse complement strand
AATTACAACTGCCCAAAGCCCACGATCGCCGCCGTTCACGGCGTGGCATTGGGCGGCGCCAACGGCCTCCTGGCCGCCTGCGATCTCGCCTACTGCACCGACGATGCCGTGTTTTCACTCAGCGAGGTCAAGATCGGCATTGTCCCCGCCTGTATCTCCCCCTACGTCATCAAGCGGGTGGGCGAGTATGGCGCGAAGGAGCTGATGCTGACCGGGAGGCGGATCAGCGGACGGGAAGCGGAACATTTCCGGCTCGTCAACCGGTCGGTCCCGGCCGGCGAACTGGAAGCGACCCTGGATGCAGTCGTTGCCCTGCTTCACACCAGCGGGCCCCGGGCGATGAGCCATTGCAAGACGCTGATCCACGATGTGGCCAACCGGCTCACCCTGGAGGAGGCATACGACTATACGGCCCGGATGATCGCCGATATCCGGGCATCCGACGAGGGCCAGGAGGGGATGAACGCTTTCCTGGAAAAACGTAAACCAAACTGGATCCAATAGCATGACCCGAACCATCCGCAAGATCCTGATCGCCAACCGGGGAGAGATCGCCGTAAGGGTGATCCGTACGGCACGCAACATGGGCATCAAGACCGTCGCCGTTTATTCGGAGATCGATGCCGACTCGCTGCATGTAGCCCTGGCCGACGAGGCCTGGAGCATCGGCGAGATCGAACTGGCCGACACCTACCTGAACATCCCGAAGATCATCGATATCACTCTTCGCACAGGTTGCGATGCCATCCATCCCGGCTACGGGTTCCTCGCCGAAAATCCCCTGTTCGCCGAGGCCTGTGCAGCGGCGGGGATCCTCTTTATCGGTCCCGAAGCCCGGGCCATGCGGATTATGGGGAACAAGATCGCCGCTCGCGAGTTTGTCGCAAAGACCGGCATTCCGATGACGGCCGGAATTACCGGGACACCTGAGGAACTGGCCGCCACAGCGCACAGGATCGGGTTCCCGGTATTGCTGAAGGCGGCTGCGGGCGGAGGCGGCAAGGGCATGCGCATCGTTCACCATTCCGAAGAACTGCCCGAAGCGATCGAAGCCACCATGCGCCAGGCCAAAGCCTATTTCAGCGACGAAACGGTGTACATCGAGAAATTCATCGAAGAACCCCGCCATATCGAGATCCAGGTATTGGGAGATCATCATGGAAATGTCATCCATCTCTTCGAACGGGAGTGTTCGATCCAGCGCCGGTACCAGAAGATCATCGAAGAGTCGCCCTCCCCCACCCTCACGCCGGAGGTGCGGCGAAACATGGGAGAAGCGGCCGTCGCAATCGGGAAAGCCATCGGCTATACCAATGCCGGCACCATCGAATTCCTGGTCGACCGTGACCTCAACTTCTATTTCCTGGAGATGAACACCCGTATCCAGGTGGAACACCCCGTGACCGAACAGGTGACCGGGATCGACCTGGTGGAGGAGCAGATCCGGATTGCCGCGGGAGAGCCGCTCAGAGTGACGCAGGAAGAGGTCCGGCAACAGGGACATGCCATCGAATGCAGGATCTATGCAGAGGACCCGACGGATGATTTCCGTCCGTCACCGGGAAAAATGACCTTGTACCACGAACCGTACCTTCCCGGCATCCGCATCGACACCGGTATCACAGCCGACACTGAGATCAAGAGCTCGTTCGATCCCATGATCGGTAAACTGGTGACCCTGGGGAAAGACCGTCCCGAAGCGGCACAGACGATGCTCCGTGCGCTGGGAGAATACACCATCCAGGGCATCCGCACCAACATCCCGTACCTGGTCAGCCTGCTTCAGAGTGAAGCCTTTTCGGCCAACCGCATCACGACCCGCTTCTGCGATGCGCACACCGCATCCATTTCCGCTGCCATTCTGGCCGGAAAGAAGGCCATCCCCCTTCCTGTTCCCATCATCGCCTACCTGATGTACACCTTGAAACGGGAGCCGGCCCCGGGTCTATCCTCAGAACCCTTGCCCAGCCTCTGGGAACGTATCGGGTTCTGGAGAAACCACATGGCTATTAAGGTACACATCGAGGATACGGAAACGGAGGTTTACATCCCCTCCATCGCGGGTCCGGAGTACCGGTTCCGTATCGGTGAAACCGGTATTGCAGCCCGGCTTCTCTCGCTCGGACCGAACCGGATCGGGTTCTCCGAAGGACACCGTCATCACACGGCATGGATCTCGGAGGGACCCGGCGGAACCGCATTCGTTACGACGGGCGGTCACACTTTTTCCCTGAAACGTCAGGACCTGCTGACGGAGATGGTGTTTGCCTCGGGTTTTGATACCCATGGGCACGACAGCAACCACCTCACCTCCCCGATGCCGGGCAAGGTGATCCGCGTAATGGCGAAAGCGGGTGATGCCGTCGCCAAAGGAGACCCGCTCCTGATCATCGAAGCGATGAAGATGGAGAATGTCGTTTCGGCGCCGCGCGATGCAGGGATCATCCGGGTGAACGTTTCTGATGGAGAACGGGTCGACACCTCCACGGTACTGATTGAATTGTCGGAGGGAAACCTCTAGGGGTTCAAAATGTTATATCTCTCTCTTTAACTTGAAATTATATGGCTGAATTATCATATCCAAAGAAGGTAACCATCGGCGACATCACGGTCAGGGATGGTTTCCAGCACGAAGAATCCTTCATTCCGACCGATGCCAAGGTATGGCTGGCCGAACAACTGATCCTGGCGGGGTTCCGGCATATCGAAGTGACTAACCTCGGCAATCCTACGGGGATGCCCCAGTTCAAGGATGCCGATGATGTGCTCCGGCGCATCCGGGCCAGTAAACTGGTGGCTCATCTGCTCAACCAGGTCTCGGTCACGGCCATCACGATCCGCGAAAAAGCGATCGAACGGGCCATCCAGGCCAGGAAAGAGGGATGGGGCCCCGACCGGATCCTGCTGATGGTCTCCACCAGCGAATCGCATCACCGGAAGAATTCGGGGCTCAGTCTCGACGACTACTGGAAAATGGCGGAAAAGTACATCCCGATGGCTCACGACGCCGGGCTGAAAGTCAATGGTACGGTCAGCACCATCTGGGGTTGTCCGATCGAAGGACCGACGAAGCTGGAAAAGGCCATCGAATTTACGAAACGGTGGCTGGAGATCGGGGTGAACGACGTGGAACATGCCGACCATGACGGTTCGGCCACCCCCGACCGGGTTTACCGCTACTATTCGATGTTGCTGGATTCGGGCGTACGGGTGGAGAAACAGATCGTCCATTTTCACACCACGCGGGGATGGGGACTGGCCAACGTCCTGGCAGCGCTCCAGGCGGGAATGGTGAATTACGAATCGACCATGGGCGGTATCGGCGGGCAGCCGGCCAACTTCGTAAGCGGGGTACCGGTAGCCGGCACGGGAAGTTATTACTACAAAGATCCCAATCTCGTCGGACTGGTATCTACCGAAGATATGGTGGTGATGATGGACGAGATGGGCATTGAAACCCAACTGGATGTCGACCGGGTACTCGAGATCGGCACCCTGGTGGAGCGGATCGTCGGACGCAGGCTGCGGTCGGAATCGATCCGCAACGGCCGGATCCCGAAATCGCTCACCGGAAGAGGATAGTATGAAGATCATCGATTCGCCACGGGAAGGGATGCAGTCGCTCGACAGGGTCATCGCCACGGCCGATAAGGTGCGTTATATCAACCACCTGATGCAGGCCGGGCTGGATACCGTGGAGACCGGAAGCCTGGCTTCGCCGAAGGTCATCCCTCAATTGGCCGACACGCTGGAGGTGCTCCGTGTGCTCGAACGCGGCCCCGGCGCTACAAACCTGATGGTCCTGGCCCTGAACGGCCGGGGAGCGGAGGTCCTGGCGAGCCATGAGAGAGTCACGCATATCTCCTATCCGTTCTCCTTTTCCCCTGTATTTTTAGAAAGGAATTTGAAAACCACCGTGGAAGAATCGCTGGCCACCGTTGCCGGGATCGTATCCCTCTGTTCCCGGAACGGAAAAGAGCCCGTGATCTATATCTCGATGGCATTCGGAAATCCTTACGGAGATCCCTGGAGCCTTGAACTCCTGGCAGAATGGACCGGCAGGCTGCATCGGGCGGGGGTGCGGACTCTTGTTCTATCAAACGTTTCCGTCGAAATCGGCGCCGGATTAATCCGGGAAGCTTTTACACCGCTTCTTCCTCTCTTCCCGGATATGGAATTTGGCCTTCATCTCCATACCTCACGGGAGGGCTGGACGGAAAAAGTGGAGGCTGCCTGGGAGACCGGGGTCAGGCGTTTCGACGGGGTGATGAACGGCCGGGGAGGGTGTCCGATGGCCGGGGGAAAAATGCTGGGCAACCTGAAGACCGAAAATCTGGTGGAATTCGCACGCATGAAAGGCATTTCCTGCGGTGTCGATGAGGCTGTGCTGGAAACGGCCGGCAGGGAAGCCGGAATACTCTTTAATTATGAATAATGTTGAATATCGAATATCGAATATTGAATATCGAAGGAATGAGTTGTTTTGATCTATCAGTTTTGATCTTTGATTTTTGATCTTTGAGTTTATCAAGTAAGAAATCATTAATAAGTAGCAGAACATGTATCTCACCGAAGAACACGATATGATCCGCCGGACAGTGCGGGAATTCGCCGAGCGCGAGGTAAAGCCTGTGGCGAAGGAACTGGATGAAAAAGCCGAATTTTCGATCCCGCTGACGAAGCGGATGGGAGAACTGGGCTTCTTCGGGTTACGGACTCCGCAGGAGCACGGTGGACTCGATATGGACACGCTGGCGTACGTCATCGCCGTGGAAGAGCTGGCGCGGGTGGACAGTTCGCAGGCCGCCACCCTGGCCGCCCACATTTCGCTCGGACTTGGCCCCATCCTCAATTACGGAACCCCGGAACAGAAGCAGAAGTACCTCCCGATGCTCTCCACCGGGGAGGCGTTGTGGGCATTCGGTCTGACCGAGCCCGATGCGGGAAGCGACTCGCGGGCCACCAAGACCACCGCCCGTCTTGAAGGGGATGAGTGGGTGATCAACGGAGCCAAGATCTTCATCACCAACGGCGCGTCACCCATCAACCAGGGTGCCACGGTGCAGGTGGTGTCGGGCGAATCCAACGGACAAAAAGAGTTTTCCACCATTCTGGTCGACGCCGGTACGCCCGGGTTCAGGCGGATGCCGATGCACGACAAGATGATGTGGCGGGCGTCGGATACCGCACAGCTCTTTTTCGACGATTGCCGGGTACCCTATTCGAACCTGCTGGGCAAACGCGGTGAAGGGTCGAAGATCATGCTCAGCACCCTCGACAGCGGCCGGCTGGCCATCGGCGCCATGGGCCTCGGGTTGGCGCAGGGGGCCTTCGAAATGGCCATGGAATATGCGAAGGCCCGCAAACAGTTCGGCAAACCCATTGCCCAGTTCCAGGTGAATGCCTTCAAGCTGGCCGACATGGCCACCAAGATCGAGCTGGCCCGGAACCTGCTCTATAAAGGCGCATGGCTGAAGTCGAACAACCTGCCCTTCGCCAAGGAGGCTGCCATGGCCAAGCTTTACTGCTCGGAGATCGCGCGCGAGGTGGCCGACGAGGCGGTACAGCTGCACGGCGGCTACGGACTGATGAAAGACTATCCCATCGAACGGTTTTACCGCGACCAGCGCCTGCTGCAGATCGGCGAAGGAACCTCCGAGATCCAGCGGATGGTCATCTCCCGGTACATCGGCTGTTACGAATAAAAAAGCGGCACCCCTTTTGGAGATGCCGCTTCCCGGTTCTTCATTGCACATTGAATCAGAGCCAGATGTAAACCGTTCCCGAGTTATTGTTGTGTACCCAGTCGAGCCGGAATTTGGTCGGGCATTCATTGCCGGTGACCGGCTGGTTGTTGCTGTCATACCCGAACGTTTGGGTTGCACTTTTTGAGGCCGACGGGATCTGGTGTTTCTTGATCCCGGTGCACGGATCCCATCCACACGCTTTGCGGAAAACGACCGGCTGCAGGATCTGGGTGTAAAATTCATCTCCCTGCCGGTTCAGCCCCCAAACCACGAGGTTGTCGAATCCTCCGGCCGTGCCGAACCCGTCGATCGTGAGCACCAGGCTGTCGGGGGTGCCCGTATAGGTGCGCTGGCGGGCGATGTTCCATGTCCTGCTGGTGCCGTCCTGGAAGGAAACGTCAGCGTGTCCCCAGGTGCGTTGGACGACCGAGGATATCCCGTTACCCAGCTGCCAGATCACTCCTCCACTGACATTTTTATGGGTTTTAATGCTGTTGATGACAGTCGTTTTCCCGGTTGCCACGCGGGTTACGGTGAAATTGATATGCCGGATCCTGACAGTCGCACCCTGTTCGTACCAGTGCTGTCCCACCTGGTGACGGATCACCACATGGCCGGTGCGGAAAAGATTCTGGGCACAGTTCAGTCCGTTATATGTGATAAAGATGGTCACGGAATCGTTGGCCACGATAGTTGAATCGATGGTAGCGTTACAGGGCAACTGGTTGGTCTCCTTCAGGTTACCCTGGTTAAGGAATTGGTCGATATCATTCATGGATTCATCGACGGTCCTGTCGAACGAATCCTCATCGGTTGCCAGTTGCTGGAGAGAGGAGGAGTCATCGGCCGGATTGCCGGTCTTATCTTTCTTGCAGCCCGACAGGGTGAGGCCGGCCAGGGCAATCGCGAAGAAGGCGAGGCGGAAGAGATTTGCTGTTTTCATCGTGTATGAGTTTTAAGGATTTTATCGGATGTAACTGGTGATAATACACCCTTCACCCGGGACACCCTGATGCGGATTGAAAAAAAAGCGGAAACCCGTTCATTTTCCCGGATCCGGAGTGGGATGCTTTGCGCTGTTTACCCGATTTTTGAATACTTTTGTTCCCCTTTTTTCACTGTAACAACCCATCGTCGCTTGCGAATCTTTCTCATTATATTTCGAAAAACAACCCTTCGGCGATGGGTATGGTTGCTATTTCTTTTCAGGATCTTTCCGGTGGCGGGTCAGTCGCCGGCAGTGGCCGTGAGCAGTTATTACAATGCCATCGACCCACGGGATGAGTGGACCGAGCTGCTGGTGACTTCCGACAACACGAGCATCAACAACTGGACCCTGCAGGACAACAACTCGACGCAAACCTCCTGGCAGCCGGCCATTACCTTCAGCAACGCTGCCGTTTGGAATCATCTCAGGGCCGGAACAATTATCGTGATCTGGCACCGGGCCGTCGGTTCAACGGGCGCGCAACATCCGCTCGACACCAGCAAAGCCGACGGCTATCTCGAAGTTTCGGCCAACCATCCGGCCCTGTTCACAGGAGGTTCATTCGGTACCGCCCCGCTGTATGCCGGCGCCACCCTCAACATCTCGGCCACCGGCGACCTCATCATGCTGAATAATGCATCGGGTACTTTCGTGCATGTCCTGGGTCACCAGGCAAACGCCGGCGCCTCGTGGACTCCTCTGCCGACCCCCAAACTGAACTTCAAAGGATCGCTCACCGATGGCGTCACCGTCAACGTTTGTCCGGGAAGTGCGCTGAACGAGTATGGCAGCCTTCCCCCGCAGGACGGCACCACCTGGGCCTCTTCCGAAGCGATCGCCACCCAGGGACTTCCGAACAACTGTTCAGGATCGACCGCGAATTCCGATTTCTGGCGAAGCCTGCGTGAACCGTTCACCAACCCCACCACACTCACCGCCACGGTCAATGGTTCCAATACAAGCGTTCTTCTGACCTGGAACGCGGTTCCGGATGCTTATCCGCAGGACGGGACCATGGGATACATGCTGCTGAGAAGCACCACTGCCTATTATGGGAACCCGCTCGACGGGCAGACCTACCAAGTGGGTGAACGCATGAGCGGCAATGATACGGTCATCGCCCTCATCCCATCGTCACAGACCACCACTTATACCGACAACGTGGCTGTTCCCTGCGGAGCTACCTATTTTTACCGGATCTTCGCCTACCGCTATTCAACGGATGAACCTCACGGCAACCTCTACCATGTCGCCCGGGGCCGGGCCTATAACCAGGGGGTGTGCGGGATGGCCCAGGTGACGGTGCCGGGACCTATGCCCCCGCTTACCCTGTCGAGCGACCGCGATAATTTCTGTTCGGATGATCCGGGCAACATCACGCTCACGGTGAACGGGGGCTCGGGCACCACGCTTCATTGGTATTCCGGCAGTTGCGGAGGGGTTGAAATCGGCAACAGCGCCACCTCCACCGCGCTGACCATTCCTTCACCCGACACCACGACTACTTATTATGCACGCTGGGAGAATTCCTGCGGCTTCTCGACCTGTGTCAGTATGATCGTGTCCGTGATCCCTGTCGTGCCGGTATCCGTTACCGTTACGGTCGACCAAAACCCGGTCTGCACCGGGATCCCGGTCACCTTTTCGGCAGCGGCCGTCAATCCCGGCACCTCCCCGGTGTACGCATGGAAAGTGAACGGCGCGGCGGCCGGCAGCAATACCAGTACGTTCACCTATTCCCCGGCCGACGGCGACCTAGTGTGGGTGGTGCTGAGCTCCAATGTCGCCTGTCCGACCGGCAATCCCGCCGTTTCCGACACGATTACGATGAGTGTGAGCAATTCCGTGGCGCTCACCGCCACGCTCCAGGTGTCGCCGGGGGATACCCTGTGTGCGGGTACGGCGGTCATCCTCACCTCAAATGCCAACAACGGGGGAGCCAATCCCGGATACGAGTGGTTTCTCAATGGCCTTTCAGCCGGTGTTTTCTCGCAAACCTGGACCTACATTCCGGCCGATGGCGATCGCTTCTGGTGCCGGGTGACGTCGGCCTCCTCCTGTGTCACCAACAGTCCGGCCAACTCGGATACTGTTTCTATCAATGTTGTCCAGCCTGCCTTGGTCAGTGTCAGTGTGGCCGTTGCGCCCAACGACACGATCTGTTCCGGTACGGCCGTGACCTTTACAGCCACTCCGACGAATGAAGGTGTGATGCCCCATTACCAGTGGTACCTCAACCAAAACCCGGTCGGGACCGACAGTCCGGTTTTTACTTTTACACCGGCTAACGGCGATTCGGTATTCTGCACCCTCTTCTCCGGTCTCACCTGCACCCTGAACAATCCCGACACCTCTGAGGTGACAACCCTCGTCTTTTCCACTGCCATCGTTCCCTCGCTCACGGTGGCCTGCGACCGTGATTCCATCTGCCCTGGAGCGAGGGTCACCTTCACCGCCGATCCTGTGAACGGGGGACCAACTCCCCTGTTTGAATGGCGGGTCGATGGGGTGACCGCCCAGTCAGGTTCTTCCTCGGTTTTCGTATCGAATTCCCTGGTTGGAACGGAGGTGATCCGGTGCCGGCTCACCTCCTCGCTGCCCTGCGCGCAGACGACCCCGGTGGAATCGAATGCATTGACGATGTACATCGCCAGGCCACCGGTCATTCACCTCTCCCTGCAACCTTTCCTTTGCCTGGCCGATACCCTACAGTTAGATGCCGGACCCGGTTTTATTTCCTATGAATGGCAGGATGGCAGCACCGGGCGATTCTTTACCCCGAAAACCGCAGGTGTTTGCCGGGTCGAAGTGACCGATTCGTCAGCCTGTCATGCCTCCGATTCCGTTCTTTTGAAAATCTGTGATTCGAAAATATACGTACCGAATGCGTTCACCCCCAACGGCGACGGGTTGAATGACGAATTCAGGGTGATCAACACGGGAGAAGGTCTGAGCAGCTTCGTCATGAACGTGTTCGACCGCTGGGGAAGGATGATCTTTGAGTCGACCGATGAAAAAACCGGCTGGACAGGCCGAATGAGCGGCGAATATGCACCCGCAGGAAGCTATGTCTGGCAGATCCTTTACCGGTCGTCTGCCGGGGCCGGGCAGCCGGAAAGTGCCACGACCCTCACCGGTTCGGTGGAGTTGATCCGGTAAAATCAGCGTTTTTTCAGGGGGTCACCACCACGGAGAGCTTGTTCACCCAGCAGGCGCCGAAGTAACCCAGCGCTCCGCCGCTAACATTTCCAGTGGCATTGGAGGACGCCACCGGGAAAAGTCCGCCTGTCCACCGGGTCTCAAGCAACACTTCGCGGATATATTCGGCGTGCTGCGGGGTGAGGGAGTACCTCCGTTCTTCGATCCAGGCTCCGGCCGGGAAATACACCGACTCCATCATGGGGGCAAACACCTCGCTGACATCGAGGGTAGGCAGGGTGTAAAACAGTAGCCGCGCATGCGTATCGGTTGAATCGCGGCCATCGTAGCCCGGCACCGCCGACCAGTCGATCAGCAGTTCCCACATCGCGGCCGGACCCGTGCTGAAGGCATTCGCCACCCAGTCGACATAATACAGTCCCTTGTCGTCATTATATTTGTAATGGAGTTCATTGAATTCCTGGCCTTGTTCCATAACCGCCTTGGCAGTCCAGACTTTCCCGCCGGAGGAGATCAGCAGGGTGTAATTCTTCCCGAGCCTGGCCGCGAACCAGGCCGGGGTGCAGTAATTTCCGTGCCGGAGGGTATCTTCGTTCAGTTGCCAGGCGGAGTCGTCGTGGCTGATCATGACCGCCGCTCCGGTGAACGGCTGCGGAAGTTGGTTCACTTCCGCCACCGGCCGAGAGAGGGTGATCCGCTGCACCCCGGCTTCGTTGGTGAGGATGTATTTTACATTCGGCAAACTCCGGGTTAATT
>DAONFN010000075.1:0-10694 GCA_035403625.1 Bacteroidales bacterium | reverse complement strand
CTGATGCACTGGGGACCATACAGCCAGTGGGGAATCGTGGAATCGTGGTCGATCTGCCCCGAAGAGTACGACTGGTGCCGCCGCGTGTCAGGATCCAACCCGACTGACTACAACACCTACCTGCGCGAATACGAAGGGCTCCAGCGGACCTTCAACCCCTCCCGTTTCGATCCGGCCAGATGGGCCCGGGCCGCCCGGGAAGCCGGCATGAAGTACGTGGTATTCACCACCAAACACCACGACGGCTTCTGCATGTTCGACACCCGGTACACCAACTACAAGGTGACCGATCCATCCTGTCCTTTCTCCTCCGATCCCCGGAAAAACATAGCGAAGGAGATCTTCAGCGCCTTTCGCAGCGAAGGATTGTGGGCGGGAGCCTATTTTTCCAAACCCGACTGGCATTGCCCCTTTTACTGGGACCCGCGCTACCCGCCCCGCGACCGCAATGTCAACTACGAACCGGAGGCCAACCCGGAACTGTGGAACCGGTATGTGGAGTTCACCCACAACCAGGTGATGGAGTTGCTCTCCGGCTACGGGAAGATCGATATCCTGTGGTTTGACGGGGGATGGGTGGCGAAGACCCCGAAAGATAAGATCGTCAACTGGTACCGGCACGAGGCGGAAGCGACCACCAACGGCTATCTGAAGAACCGGATCGTCAACCAGGATATCCGGATGGACGAACTGGTGGCAAAAGCCCGTGAGAAGCAACCCGGTATCATTGTGGTGGACCGGGCCGTTCCCGGAAAGAACCAGAATTACCTGACCCCCGAGAACCAGGTGCCGCCCAAACCGCTGCCATGGCCCTGGGAGAGTTGCATCATTTCCGGCGGGGGCTGGTCCTACACTCCTGATGCGAAATATATGAGCGGGAGAAAAGCCATCCAGTTGCTCATCGATATCGTCGCCAAGGGCGGGAACCTACTGCTGAATATCGCCCCTTCGCCCGAAGGGGAATGGCAACAGGGTGCCTATGATTTGCTCAGGGAGTACGCCGGCTGGATGAAAGTCAACAGCGAAGGAATTTACGGCACCCGGCCGCTGGAACCGTGCCGCGAGAAGAATATCTGCATGACCCGGAAAGACAGCGGAGATACCTATTTCTTCTACCTGGCCGAAGAGAATGAATCCACCCTGCCGGCGACCATCGTCATTGGTAGTCATCAGCCGGCAAAAGGAGCGGTCGTGACCCTGCTGGGCAGCAACCGGTCCCTGAAATGGAAGCCGGAGGGAACTGGGTTCCGGGTTGAAATCCCCGCCGCCCTGCGCAACAAGCCGCCTTGCAACTATGCCTGGACGGTCAAAGTTTCCGGAATCCGGTAACGGATCGTTGATTACCTTTGCTTACGCTAATCCATTCCCATTTTTATGAACCGTATGAAAGCATTTCACCGCAAAGACGCGAAGGCGCAAAAAGCCATTTTTCTTGTTATCCTGCTGATCATCGTGTCGGTCTCCCTGCAGGCACAGCGAAGCAGCATGAGGTGGGCGCCCGAAGGCCACAGCTATTACAAGATCGAAAAAGGCGAGATCACCCGCTACGACCTCCCCGAGAACACCCCCACCGTGGTGATCACCAAACAACAACTGACCCCGCAGGGAAGTGAAAACCCGTTGAAATTCACCTTTTACCAGTTTTCCGCCGACCAGCAGAAGGTATTACTTTTTACCAACACCAAACGGGTCTGGCGGCTGAACTCACGCGGCGATTACTGGGTATTCGACCGCACAGCCGGCACCCTGAACCGGCTTGGAAAGACCCTGCCCGCCTCCTCGCTGATGTTCGCCAAGTTCTCGCCCGACGGAAAGATGGCCGCGTATGTGAGCGGAAATAACCTGTATGCCGAGGAACTGGGAACCGGCAAGATCACCCCGTTGACCACCAACGGCTCGGTGACGATGATCAACGGCACGTTCGACTGGGTGTATGAAGAGGAATTTGCGTGCCGCGAAGGATTCCGCTGGAGCCCCGACGGCAGGTCGGTCGCCTACTGGCAACTGGATGCCTCGACCACCAAGAAATTCTACATGATCGACAACACCGACTCGATCTATTCGAAACCGATCCCGATCGAGTATCCCAAAGTGGGCGAACCTCCCTCCTCCTGCCGCGTGGGTGTCGTAACCATCGACAATCCGCGCACCACCTGGATCGATATCCCCGGCGACCCGGTGCAGAACTACATCGTGCGGATGGAATTCATCCCGGGATCGGAAAAACTCCTGATCCAGCAACTGAACCGCAAGCAGAACGTCAGCCGGCTCTTTACGGCCGAACCCACCGGCAAAGCGACCCGGATCCAGGAAGAGAGCGATACTACCTGGGTGGATCTTTTCCAACCCGGCAACCCGTACGCCCTCGATTACACCAATAACTTCCTCTGGATCAAATCGATGAACAGCATTCTCTGGGCCTCGGAGAAAGACGGATGGCGGCATTTTTACCAGGTTCCGCTCGACGGAAAGCCCGAAAAACTGATCACTGCCGGCAACTTCGATGTGATCGATTACAAATATACCGACGAGAAGGAAGGGTACGTTTACTACATGGCTTCTCCCTCAAACGCTACTCAGAAATACCTCTACCGGTCGCGACTCAACGGCAAGGGATCACCCGAGCGGATCAGTCCCGACCGGCTGAAGGGAACCCATGACTACTCCTTCTCGGCCGACGGATTATACGCCGTTCACGCCTTCTCGAACCACTTTACCCTGCCCGGAAAGGAGATGATCACCCTGGCCGGTCACCAGCCGCTAACCGCCAAAGAGAGCATCCTAAACCGGCTGGATTCGCTGGAAAAACCCGCCACGACAGAATTCTTCAAAGTGACAACCGTCGATGGCGTTGAAATGGACGGCTGGATGGTGAAGCCGAAGGATTTCGATCCGGCGAAGAAGTACCCGGTGGTCTTTTATGTGTACACCGAACCAGCCAGCACCACCGTAAACGACACTTACGGGGCGGGACTCAACGGGCTGTATGACGGTAGTATGCGCGACGACGGGTACATCTACGTCTCGCTCGACAACCGCGGGACGCCGGCGCCCAAAGGACGGGCCTGGCGCCATTCCATCTACCGCCACGTCGGCAGGATCAACATCCACGACCAGGCCATGGGGGCCAAGGAAGTGCTGAAATGGAGTTTTATCGACCCCGACCGGGTGGCGGTGTGGGGCTGGAGCGGTGGCGGTTCGGCCACGCTGAACCTGATGTTCCAGTACCCGAAGATCTACAAGACCGGCATCGCCATTGCCGCCGTCAGCAATCTCCTGACCTACGACAACATCTACCAGGAACGGTACATGGGGCTTCCGCAGGAAAATCTCCAGGATTTCACCGACGGGTCACCCATCACCTATGCGAAGAACCTGGAAGGGAATCTCCTCTTCATCCATGGAACAGGGGACGATAACGTGCATTACCAGAATGCGGAGATGCTCCTTAACGAGCTGGTGAAGAACCAAAAACAGTTCCGGTTCATGCCCTACCCCAACTGTACGCACGGAATTTCGGAG
The DNA here is from genome assembly GCA_035403625.1 of Bacteroidales bacterium. Taxonomy (GTDB): domain Bacteria; phylum Bacteroidota; class Bacteroidia; order Bacteroidales; family FEN-979; genus CAIVAT01. The sequence goes on along the minus strand of DAONFN010000075.1, from coordinate 7,172 downwards.
GGAGAAGGCACGTCGCAGCATCTTTCGGCGCTGTTTACCAGCTACCTGAAGGAAAAGTGTCCTCCGGGAGGAAGATAATCCTCTTTTTCTTAAAATTTCCCTGGGTTTTCATTAAATTTGTAGGTAACCAACAACCTACTGCCATGAAAACCAAATTGTTGAAACTCAAGTTCCGGAGTCGTGCCGGTTTCTTCGGCGCCCTGATGATCTTTTTTCTTCCCGCCTTCACTGTTCGTGGCCAGGAAACCGTTACCATCACCCAGCAGCAGATTCTCCTTTCCCGGGGGAACCAGCCAGCTTATGTCGTCACCATTCCCGAATGTGATCCGGCCCATGCCGTTAAATCATGGAAGAACCTGATCCGCCAGAATACCAAATCAAAAGCCACTGAAGAGGGGACCGAGATCGTCATCCGGGGCACCTGGATCAGGGAGATCAGCGATCATCCTTTTTCCATCTACAGCCTGGTGATCCACCGATTCCCGGCTATGGACCTTTATGCGGCCTTCGAATTGGATAGTAACCGCTTTTTCTCTGTAAAGGATACGGCAGAAAACATTCAGGTTGAAAAGATCCACAGCGAGATCCGGCAATTTCTCAGAAAGTTCGGGGTCGCTGAATACCAGTATGTTGTACAGAAACAGACAGAAAAGGAAAAGAAACAAATGGAGCTGCTGAAGTCCAGGTTTGATGATATGTCGGACCGTATGGAGAAGGTGAACAAGAATATCAGTTCCAGTGAGCAGAATATCCGTAATATCGAGGATGACATTGCCGTCATGACCAAAGAGAATGAACGCAAGATGGCCGAAATCGACAGCAAAAAGGCAGCCATTTCAGCGATTAAAGACCCGGAGTTGCTCAAGGAAGGAAAAAGCCAGCTGAGATCCGCCGAAAAAGATAAACGTTCAATCGAGAAGGAACTGGCATCAGCCCGGAAAAAGATTGTCGGGAATCAATCGGATATTGAACGATATAAAAGAGATATTGAGGACATTGTCCGCCGGCAGGAGATGAAAAAAACCGAATTGCGCAACCAGGAAGAGCGGGTGGACAAACTTTTACGGAAACTTTCGGATATCAAATAGTTATCGCAAGTTTCTTTCTTCATCATAATCCCTTTGCGGCCGGTGGCGGGGCAAGGGTGAATTTGTACCAGGTCTTCACGAGTTTCGTTTGACGGGTGGATGGATCCTTTCCCGGTTGACCGTCCATTCCTCCCTGGCCTTCGTGTCTTCCGCCCGGATGGCCACCACCGCCACCTTCCATGCCGGAGTTCATTCCGCCACCCATGCCGCCTTCCATTCCCCCTTCGCGGCCCATCCCGCCCTGAGGTCCGCCTCCGCCATGCATCCCTCCCTGACCGGCTCCTTCAGGACCACTCATGTCGTTCACCTCGACGCCGAAACCGAACGTCATCGCTTTGGCCGTACGGACATCTACCGGCAGTGCCGACAGGGGGATCTTTCCTTCGATCACCAGAACCCCGGTCGAATCGAGGGCCATGGCGGCGCACAAACCGGAGTCGGGCCCCGGCACAGGGATCATGGTGTTGAATTTTTCGCGGAATCCGGAAGCGTTCATCCGGCCCGACAGGGGTCGATTCCCGGGTCCGCCTTTCATTCCTTTCATTCCGGCCGGCCGTTCGCCCCGCGCGGGAGGATTGCCCGTCATTTGCCGGTTCGGGCCGGGACCTCCCTTTCCATCCCCTTCCGGTCGCATCGGAATGGCAGAAATGCGAAGGCTGCAGGTCTCTTTTTTCTTGCCAGCGGGATCGATCCAGACGGTCACCCCCCGCAACGCCGTAGCCTGCGACGATTCGTCGGCCATTTGCAGGCAGAAGTAGAGGTTGCTGCTGTCGTTCGCCACGGCATACATCGCCTGGGCCTCGCTGCTGATGTAAAACAGCCCGGTAGGCCAGTCGGTCATGCGCCCGTCGATCCGGATACCCGCGGCAAACGACGACTTCAGGCCTCCCCCGGAGCCTCCCGGATGGACAACGGCAAAGGCGTGACTCATCGGGACCAGTACGGCCCAGGCAACGAGCCACCAGGTCATTACAATTCTCTTCATGATTACCAATCTGCTAACAGGGGTAAAACACCGCCGGCATCTTTTTATTGCCATCATTCATTTTCTTTTCTCCAAAATTAGGTGAAATGGCCCGATTTACCGGCGAATGTGTAAGGAGAATGTGACCGGTCGATCGTTCATCTTTTCATTTCCCCGGTAAGGAAATATTATTTAGATTTGTACCAAATTAATATAGTTCATTTTTATCCCTGATAAAGATCATAGAATCCATGAAAATCAACAACATAATTCTTTCACTGCTTTTCACAGCTTCATTATCCCTGCTGGCTCCGGGGATTTCCGCACAGAAATTCCCGTTTGAGCTTCCGAAGCTGCCATATGCTTACAACGCCCTGGAGCCGGCGATCGATGCCGCGACCATGGAGATCCATTATTCGAAGCACCATGCTGCGTATGTAAAGAACCTCAATGCGGCGCTCAAAGGCACGGAAGAGGAGAAGTATTCGTTGCGGGAGTTGCTTCTCTACGCCAGCGATTTCAGCGAAACCGTGCGGAACAATGCCGGCGGTCATTACAACCACAGCCTTTTCTGGAACATTCTTTCTCCGGGCCATCCCTTCGATCCGGTCAGCGGCATCGGGAAGGAGGTGATCGCAACCTTCAGCTCGGCCGACACCCTCCGGAAAGAGCTTTACAAAGCGGGCTTGAACCGTTTCGGATCGGGCTGGGCGTGGCTGGTCGTGACGCCGGAAAGGAAGTTGACGGTTTGCTCCACCCCCAACCAGGACAACCCGGTGATGGACGTCTCCCCGGTCAGGGGCATTCCCATCCTGTGCATCGATGTGTGGGAACATGCCTACTACCTGAAGTACCAGAACAAGCGTGCCGACTACCTGAATGCCATCTTTTCGGTGATCGACTGGTCGGCTGTCGACCGGAACTATGCTGCGGCTCTGTCAGATCCGCTGCTGGTCACGCTGGAAAAGGAGACCTGGAAGGAACTTTCCTCTTTTCACGGGGTGATGGCCGGGACTTTCCATCCTTCGGAAGAGGGAAATCTGACGCCTATTCGGGAACGTTCGGGCGAATTTCTCGAAAAGGCGCGGGCGTTGGAAAGTGGCCGGATCCCTTCCTCCTTCGACACTCCGGCTATTCGTCAGGCGATCCACGAATTGGTGTCGGGCGGGTTCGAACTCGACCGGATGGTGCATAACAAGGCGACCGACAAGGACTTAGCCGCGAAACTGGAGGCGTTGCACGAAGTATTTCACCGGATCCAGGGGCTCTGCCGGCATTAGGGACCCCGACAGGGTGGGGGACCCCGACAGGGTGGGGACCCCGACAGGGTGGGGGGACCCCGACAGGGTCACTCCGGCTCGGAGGGATCCCTACGGCCAAGCTCCCGCGTAACTGAATCAGGCATCTGCACCGGAGGCATGGCCAACACTCTGTCTCTCATCATCCTGCGCTGACGGGTATTTTCATTGATCGCTGAATCGTAGGCTGCACCCCATTTGAAACCCTTCTCCATCAGCTGCCGCTCCAGCATTTCCACCGCAATCGAATACCCGGTCTCCTCGCACGACATCTGCCCGTCAATCCAGATCTCATGCGACGGAATGAACCGGTAGGCCAGGTCGTTCCCGCTCAACCCGAAGTCGGGAAATATCTCCGCCCGCACCCGGTACCCGTCGACCACCCAGACAGCCACCCCGTCGCGCATCCCCAACGGTACCCGGTAGATCCCTGCGAGCCTGACGCTGTCGGGCAGGGTGGCGATCTCCTTGATCCCGTCGTGATCGGTGGGCGATACCGCTTTCAAGCCGGATTCGTGGCGTTGACAGGCTTCAGCAAAGATGCGACGCATTTTCACCTCCAGAGCCAGCGATGAATCGTGAGCCCGGTCGTACGACCAGCCCAGTTTCGCCATCAGGTGACGCTCATTCATCTCATGCTCCACCGTAAGTTCGAACTCCTCCACCGAAATGGCATGATCGATCCATATCTCCCCTTTGGGTACGAAAGGATACCGCTGTTCATTCCCCCCGTATAGGAATTCGTTGTAGATATCACGCCTGACGGCATTGCCGTCGATGATCCAGACACGGTAATGATTCCTTTCGCCGCTGAAGACGCGGTAAGGGTTCTCTCGTTCCACGGCCCCGGGCCGGCATCCCGCCAACCACAGGAACGAGAGAGCCAACAGTAGTTTTTTCATCACGACGTTTTTTTTTCAAAAGTACGGTAGTTCCGATTGCCCTGTGTACTTTTACGCAAGAATTCCGACCCTATGACGCTGAACGATGTGATACGGACTTTTAAAGCTCCGATCGCAATGGCCGTTTCCTTCGTACTCCTCGAAAACATCTCCTGGATCATCGAACCTACCTTCTTTGGGAACCTGCTCGACGCCCTGATCGACCGGTTTTATGATCATCAAAACAAGGTGGATATCATCACCCCGCTGATCATCTGGATCTTCGTTTACCTTCTCAACCTGGTCGGGGGTATGCTGAGCCGGGTCGCCGGAGGCCGCATCTACCCGCGGATATACGCAGAGATCGCCACCCGGGTGATCACCGTCTCGAAAAACAGGAACCAACCCATGACGGTCATGCTCGCCCGGGCGGAACTGGCCCGCGATTACATCACCTTCCTGAAAGAACGGATCCCTGAAGTGACCTGGCAGTTCTCGGCCACTTTCGGCGCCATCATCGCCATCTTTTTCTATGATTGGCGGATCGCAGCAGTCTGCCTGCTGGTCATCCCACCGATGGTGATCATCAACCGGCTCTACCAGAAGAAGGTCGTGAGCCTGCATAAGGAGATACACGACCAGCGGGAAGATCTCTATACCGTCCTGGAGGATAGCGACACACGCCGGATCCGCGATTACTATTTCGGGATGATCCCGCCGCAGCGAAAGATCGCATTCTGGAATGTACTTGACTACGGGATCATCAAGTTTATCCTGATGATCATCTTCATCGTCGTTCTTTTTATTTGCGTCGATGTGGACAAATTCTCGACCGGGAATATCTATTCGGTAGTCGCTTACCTCTGGACCTTCATTTCCTCCACGGAATACATGCCCACCCTGATGGAAAGTGTGACCTCCGTGAAAGAACTGAGCAGCCGGCTGGCTGAGGAACGCCATAATCCGGTTATCGAATCAAACGAATGATATGAGCACAGGACCGCTGAAACTAAGCGAAACCTGGCTGAAAGCCGCCGTTCTCGGCTGCCTGTGGGCCTCCTCCGAGATCCTGCTGGGCAGTTTCCTGCACAACTTCCGCATCCCCTTCAGCGGAAACTTCCTTACGGCCATCGCAATCATCCTCATGGTGGCCATCGGTCAATTGTGGAAGGACCGCGGGTTGTTCCTTCGTGCCGGACTGATCTGCGCCCTGATGAAATCGGTGAGCCCCAGCGCGGTCATCCTGGGCCCCATGATCGCCATCTTTTCAGAAGCCGCCCTCATGGAAGGGTCGGTGCTGATGCTCGGAAGAAATATCGCCGGCTACCTCCTGGGAAGCATGCTGGCCATGACCTGGACTCTCTTCCATAAAATCGCCACCTTCCTGATCTATTATGGATTTAACATGGTGGAGATCTATCGTGAACTGACCGGTTTTGCCGAGAAGCAACTTCAGGTGAGGTTTCATTCGCTATGGGACCCGGTTCTGATCCTCTGGGGTTTATACATGCTGATGGGAATCGCCTCTGCCTTTGCCGGTCTGGCGATCGGCCGCCGGACCGTCAGGGCACCGGCTTCCGTTCCTGCGAATGGAAAATCACCTACCCCTTCCATGTGGACTTCGCAACCGGCCGGCGGCACCCCTCCCTCTCTCACCTGGCTTGGGCTCAACCTGGCAGCCATGATCCTGACACTCTGGGTGATGAACTCCGATAGCTGGATCTTATGGAGTAGCGCGGGTATCCTGATCATCGGCGTATGGACCCTCCGTTACCGCCGGGCGCTGAAGCCGCTGGCCAAGCCAAAATTCTGGATCTGGTTCGTGCTTATTACCCTGCTTGCCAGCTTCCTGCTGACACCCAACCGCGGGACTCCGCAGGGATGGGCCGACGGCCTTGTGATCGGGTTACGCATGAGCCTCCGTGCAGCCGTCATGATCATCGGTTTTTCAGTCACTGGAAGGGAACTGGCCAACCCCGTCATCCGGCGGTTTTTCAGCGGGACCCGGTTTCACAACCTGCCACCGGCCATGGAACTGGCCTTCGATACACTCCCTCACGTTATCGCCGCATTTCCCGACCTGAAAAGCCTTTTCCGCGATCCCTTCGGCGTACTGCACCAGGTCGTTTCCCAGGCCAATGGCTGGCTGGAGCGGATGACCGCGAGCCAGGCAGCAACCGGAAGGGTGGTGATCATTACCGGCGGGACCGGGTCCGGAAAAACCACCCTGCTTGACGGGATCGTTAAAAAGATCGGCCACCGGAATATTCCGGCCGGCGGGATCATCGCTCCCGCAGTATTCGAAAACGGCGATCGTACCGGGTACGACCTGGTCAACGTTGCCACCGGGGAGCGGACGGTGCTGGCACGCACATCCCCCAATGGATCCGGCATAAATGCAGGCCGGTACTGGTTCCTTGAAACCGGGATCGGTTTTGGCAGAAAAGCCCTCGACCCGGCGAATAACCTCATGCCGGGGGTCATGGTCCTCGATGAGATAGGACCTCTCGAACTCGATGGCCAGGGATGGGCCGACTCCTTTGACAAGCTGGTCCGTCGGCCCGGACTGCTCCTCATCGTCGTCGCCCGGCGGCCCCTGTTGGAGAAAGTCATCCAACGATGGTCCCTGCACAACCCCTGGATCCTCGATGTTTCGGACATAAACAGGGAGGAAAGGGTGGAGCAGATCGTTGTGCGTGCCGCACAAACGGTCCCGCAACCCTGACCGGGTGACGCCTATCCTTCCGACTCTTCGGGCAGGGTGACCTGGTTTTCGTCGCAGATCGACGTCAGTTTCGCCAGCGACCAGGGCTGATCATAGTGAAAAAGCTTGCCGTAAGGCTGCCGAAGCGTCTTTACCAGCGACTGCGTATCCCGGTCATAACCGGTCGCATTCAATTGCATTTCAATCTCTTTCCAGGGGGGAGAAGCCATCTTCAGC
>DAONFN010000074.1:0-10721 GCA_035403625.1 Bacteroidales bacterium | reverse complement strand
GCAAACTACCTACCAGTTCCTGGTGATCTGTCCATCCTCCTTCAAGAACGAATTTCAACCGATGATCAGCCTCTACGCCCAACGCGGGATCGCAGTCAGGGTGGTCAGCACCGACAGCATCATCATGGTCTCGACGGGGTATGATCTCCAGGAGAAGATGCGGAATTTCATCATCGGACAGTACCAGAACCACGCCATCGGGTATGTATTGCTGGCCGGAATCCCCTCCGTGCTTCCTGCACGGGGATTTTACTGCCAGGTCAATTCGGGTGGAAGTTATTACACGGATGCATCCATCCCGGCTGATATCTATTTTTCGGGGCTCGACGGGAACTACGATGCCAACGGAAATCATATTTACGCCGAGCCCACCGACAACCCTGACCTGCTTCCCGACATTTCGGTGGGCCGGTTCACGGTAACGGATACCGCCGGGCTGCACCGCATGATCCGAAAGACCGTGGCATACCTCACCGATCCGGTGTGGGGGGAATTCAACAAACCCTTGCTGGTGGGGGAATACCTCTACAACGACCCGATCACCTTCGGCAGCGACTACATGGATCTGCTGGTCGGCGATCATGGCGACAACGGCTATTTCACCCACGGGATCCCATCCGCAACCAATGAGATCTCCAATCTTCAGGACACGCTCATTACGGCGTCTCCGCTCAATTACTGGCAGTGGACCGTTGCCATGTTGTTGGCGAAGATCAACCAGGGGAACTCCTTCATCCATCATCTGGGCCATGCCAACACTACCTACATGATGCGGATGTCGATGTCGTCGGTCACCAATGCCAGTTTCTCGCAGGTCAACGGGATCAACCACAATTACCAGCTGCTGTACACCCAGGGATGTTACGATGGCGCTTTTGACCAGTCGGGGGGATGCATTGCCGCCAAGGCTGTCTCCATCGACAATTGGCTCGTGGCCGGAATTTTTAACTCGCGTTACGGGTGGTTCAACCAGGGCACGTCCGACGGTCCATCGGAGCACCTGGAGCGGGAATTTGTCGATGCCATTTACACCGACACGTTACCCGATCGCCACATTGGTACCGCGCACCGGATCTCCAAGATCCGGACAGCCCCTTTTGTCGGTCTCCCCGGTGAGTTCGAACCCGGCGCCCAGCGATGGGTTCACTACTGCTGCAACCTTTTCGGCGATCCCGCCCTCGAGGTCTATACCCAGGAACCCACCGTGTTCTACCCCATCACCTGGACCGGCAACATCGACTCGGACTGGAACAAGGCAGGCAACTGGGACCTGGGCCGGGTGCCGGGATCTCTCTATGATGTGATCATCCCCGACACACCCAACGATCCTGTCGTAAATACAGCGGGAACCAACCGCATCCACAACCTGTCGGTGCTGGACGGGGCCAACCTCACCATTGGTACCGGGAAGTCGCTTACGGTTTATGGATCGGTGACGATGGGAGAGTGGTGAGTGTCCGGTATTAAATGTTAACGGGAATGATCGGTTAATGGATATTGGAATGAATACGAAGTTGAATATCAGTAGCTGGAGTAACGGGATCACGGAGTGGATCGACATTACCGACCCGGGGCCGGACGAGCTGAAGGAGTTTTCCGGGAAGTACGGGCTGGACTATTATGCCCTGGCCGACTGCCTGGAACCGGCTCACCTGCCGAAAAAGGAAACACTTGAGAATTTTACCTTCCTCATTCTCAGGGTTTATAACGATGGTGCCGTCAACCCGTCGTCGATCCGGCAGATGAGCAACAAGATCGCCATCTTCTACAACGACCGCGTGGTCCTGACGGTACACCGGGTTCATGCGGCCATTGTCGGTGAGATCCGGGATAAGTTCCTGGAGACGAAACAGATCACCGAACCCTCCGAGATCGTCACACGGATCATGTATTATGCGGTAAAATCATACGAGACCGGAACCGAACAGCTGTCGGACCGTATCGACCGGATGGAGAAGCTGGTGTTTACCGGGAGGCAGTCGCGGATCACCCTGGAACAACTGTATTACCTGAAGAACCATTGCCGGCTGACCCGGCGGATCATCAGCCTCACCCGTGAGGTGATCCACCAGCACGTGACCACTCCGGCCGATTCGGCTGCCCTGCAGGATGTAAAAGACCTCCTGGTAAAACTGACGCTGAGCCTCGACGAAACCCACGACGACGCCTCCAACCTGTCGACCGTTTACCTTTCGATCATGTCGGTGAAGACCAATGATGTGATGAAGTTGCTGACCATCGTGTCGGTCTTTTTCCTGCCCCCCACCTTCATCGTCGGGATCTACGGCATGAACTTCACGAGCATGCCCGAACTGAACTGGGAATACGGCTATCCGACGGTGCTGGCGGTGATGCTGGTGATCTCGGTATTTATTTTCATCTGGTTTAAAAGGAAAAAGGTTTTTTAACCACAAAGACTAAAGATGCAAAAGATGGGGCAAAGCCGGATATCCGAATTTCTGGAAATGATCCGCCGGGCAGCGGAGGAGAGATCGCTGAGCAAGCTGGTCCTCAGCAAGCGTACTGATCCTGCGGCGGAGTTGCGGCAGATCCTCGTCACGCTGGCGGAGATCCGCGGGGAACTCCGGATGAAATTTGTGTTCCGCTACCCATCGAAGGATATTACCAAACATCACGATCTTTTCGGAGGGCTGGAACAGGTGAAGACGGCCCTGGAAAAAGATCTCCTGAACGCCGATCTCTTCACCTCCACGGAGACGGTGCGGCTGTTCGACACCGGTCATGGCAGGCGAAAGATCAGGACCGGGCCACCGGAGAAGCTGCCGACCGCCACCCTGGTTCACGACCGGATCAAGATGACGAAGGTGGCTACGGAGGGCAATATCTGGCTTCGGGAGCTCGGGGTCCTGAACACTACCTTCGGGATACGGCCCGGGATGAACGATAAATTCAGGCAGGTGAACCGCTACCTCGAGATCCTGGCCCCGGTCATCGAAGAGATGAAGCCGGCCGGGCGGCTCACCGTGACCGATATGGGGGCGGGGAAGGGATATCTCACCTTCGCCCTGTACGAGTACCTGTGCGGGCTTCCGGGCGTAGAACCCCGTATGACCGGAGTAGAGGGCAGGAAAGAGCTGGTGGACCTGTCGAACCGGATCGCGCGCGACGCCGGGTTCGAAGGGTTGACATTTGTACAGGGAACCATCCGCGACACGGTGATCGAGAATCCCGACATTCTGGTCGCGCTGCATGCCTGCGACACGGCCACCGACGACGCCATTTACAGGGGAATCACGTCCGGTGCGTCCCTGATCGTGTGTGCCCCCTGCTGCCATAAGCAGGTAAGAAAAGAGTTCAAGGTGAAGGGCGTGATGGAGCCGGTTGTCCGCCACGGCATCCTGGAAGAGCGGCAGGCGGAGATCGTGACCGATGCGATCCGTGCGTTGGTAATGGAGATGCACGGCTACAGCACCCGCGTGTTCGAGTTTATCGCCACCGAGCATACCCCAAAAAACCTGATGATTGTGGGACGTAAAGTCCGGAAACAGGCCCGGCAGCCGGAAAAATTGCAGGAACAGATCGTCGGGCTGAAAGCCTTGTTTGGCGTGGAGAGTCACTACCTCGAAACCCTGTTTCCTTCCCCTCCCGGGCCCCCCGGTGTTAAAAAACGTTAAATTTTCCCCCGGGCGGCGGTTGGGCTTGATTAGACTGTTTTATTAATTACATTTATCCCCCCAAATAAAAACCTGCTTTGAATCAGCCGGGATCAGGCGGTTTCCGACACAGAGACTGACGAACAGGTTGATGATCATTCCAGGTAAAATCATAGAATTGAACGGGCTGGGGCGTGTTTGCCACCAGGCTATTTTACTAACCTAAACAACCAAAAAGTATGAGAAAAACATTACTGTCAATGTTCGTTCTCCTCCTGGCGGGCTTTCTGTTCCTGCAGCAAGCCAACGCCCAGGTGACCACGAACGGCGGGTCAGGTCTCGCCACTTCCTACCCGAGCCTGGCCAGTGCCATTACGGCGCTGAACGGTGTGACGATGACCTCGCCGGTTATCATCACGCTGAACGGAAATGAAGTCGCCCCGGCGGGCGGATATGTCATTACCCAGGCTGGCGGAACTTCTGTGAACACCATCCAGATCCAGGGTAGCGGGAATACGGTAACGGCCTCCCCGGCGCAAACGCTGGGAAGCCTGACTGACGCTATTTTCAAATTGATCGGCGCCGACTGGGTGACCCTCAAGGGTTTTACCATGCAGGAAAATCCGGCCAATACCGACACCACCCTGGCCAGCAACAAGATGACAGAATGGGGGGTCGCCCTGCTGTACGGATCACTCACCAATGGCAGCCAGCACAACACCATCCAGAACAATACGATCTCCCTCAACCGGGTGTATCGCAATTCTTTCGGGATTTACAGCAATACCCGTCACAGCGCCAGCGACGTGCTTCAGGTAGCTGAAGTTACAGCCGCTTCGGGTGCCAACAGTTTCAACCATGTTTACGGCAACACGATCAGCAACGTCAATTTCGGCGTTGTGATGATCGGGGCCGGCACCACACTGGCCGCCATCGACGACGGGAACGACATCGGGGGTTCTTCGGTTTCGACCGCCAACTCCATCCTCAACTGGGGCGGCGGCGCGGTTCGTGCCGCCTACGTATCCATGACCGGGAACAACTACGGGATCTTCATGAACCAGCAAATCAACAGCAATGTGTCCTACAATTCGCTGAATAGTGCAGCTGTGGCGACCAATACTGTCTCCCTGGGAGGGATCCTCCAGAACTTCTCGGTTGCTTCTCCCACCAGCGGAACGATTACTATCACTATTAATAACAACTCGGTGTCGCTTAGCGATGTCCTGACCACAGGGGGCATGATCGGCATCAATGACCAGGGTCTTGCTACGCTGGCAACGGCTACGATCAACATAAACAACAACAGTGTGTTCGATTGTTTCATTACCGGGGCAAACGCCGGAGCGGCCTCCTTCACCGGGATCAACAACACTTCTTCCCCCGGCGTACTTAACATCAATGGAAACCTGGTGAAGAACATCAATACGGTTGCCACTTCAGGTTCATGGACCGGTATCTACCAGGGCGGCGCCGTGGTCACCACCTGCAACATGGATAATAACCAGCTGGGGAATGCCAGCGCCGGAGCTGTTAATTTCTCCGCTATTGCAAGCAGCCAGGTAGTCGGTATTCTTAATTCGACAAGCGGGAACAACTGCACCATGTCGATCAGCAGCAACAACTTCCAGGGATTTAACTATGCCACCCCCAGTACGGGGCTTTTCCGTTGCATCAACCAATCGGATACAATGCTAGCCTGCACCATCAACAATAACAACTTCAACAACCTCACCATCAACACATCAGCGTCACTGGCCGGATTCCTTATCTATGCCTCTTCGATGACCCCGACCATCACGATCAGCGGGAATTATGTGACCACCCAGTTTTCCAACGTAACTACCACGGGCGGTGCCAATGCCTTTGCCATCTACAATGCCGGCGGACCCGCCTCCGGGCTTTCGACAATTACCAACAACAACCTGTCGAACATTACCTACCGGACGACCACGAGCTTTGGTTCCGCCATTTACTGGAATGTCGGCAGTGCCACCGCCTGCAATCACAACGTTACCTGTACCGGGAATACGATTGCCAATCTTGGCAATGTCGGGGTGGGTCTGTCCAACCAGGCCGCCAGCAATTATGGTATCCTGGTCGGCTACGGCAACCAGAACAACATCGCCAACAACGTGGTGCATGATGTGTCGGCAAAGGGCGGATCGACGATCGGTATTTTCAGCGGCTCCGTCAGCTCCAATGCAGCCGGAGTGGTCAATATCTACAACAACACCGTTTATAATATCACCTGTGATTCGTATATTGGCCAGACCGGCAGTACCTCTGCGGGAAGTGCCCAGGGAATCCAGGCACAGGGGGGACCTGCCGCGGTGAATATCTATAAGAACAAGATCTATGACATTTCCACCACTCACGCTACCATGGCAGGTACGTCCCTCGGGATTCTTCTCTCACAGGGCACAGCCACCAGCGTGAACAACATCTACAACAACTATATCGGTAGAATTTACTCGAACAACAGCAACTATTACCAGGCGATCAGAGGGATCATCGTGAACCAAAGCGTGGCCAATACGACGAACCTGTACTACAATACGGTTTACCTGGACGGGGCTTGCCCGGTAATGTCATTCTGCCTGTATAAATCATCTGCCACCTCGAAGATCAACTTAAGAAACAACATCTTCAGCAATATGTGCACGGATGATGGTTATGAGCAGCTGGTCTGGATGTTTGCCGGAACTTGGGCATCCAACACGGCAACCTACCTGACGACCTCCAACAACAACCTTCTGTACTGCGGAACCCCGGGTACCTATCACCTGCTCTATGCGGACAACTTTACTACCTCCACGTCAGGGTATACGTTTGACGATAAAAAGCAAACTCTGGCAGATTTCCAGACCCTGGTCGGCCCCACCCGTGAATCGGCCAGCCAGACCGAAGTCGTTCCGTTCCTGAATACAGCTACGGGAAGCCTGTCCAATTATCTTCATGTCAGCACTTCCGTTCCGACCTTTGCCGAAAGCGGAGCTGCGAACATCTCTACCTATACCGATGACTTTGACGGCGACATCCGCCAGGGAAATACAGGATACACCGGTACGGGTACAGCTCCCGACATCGGCGCCGACGAATTCGGCGGTATTAAAAAAGTACCGTGTGCCGGTACACCAGCCTCCTCGACCATTACAGGCGATAATTTTGTCTGTACCGGTAATGGTACCACACTGGGACTCAGTGTGAACTACACCGACCTCGGAATCACCTACCAGTGGATGTCGTCGACCACCTCCGGCGGCCCCTATACCAACCTCGGAACCATTTCCACCCAGGAAACCGGCGACCTGACGGTATCCACCTACTACAAGTGCACCATCACCTGTGCCAACAGCGGATTATCGTTTACAACCCCCGAAAAGATGGTGGAGGTTCATACCTATCCGACCGTCAGTTGTACCAGCAATTCGCCGGTTTGCGAAGGAAACACCCTGGCCCTGACCTGCAATACCGACTTCGCTACTGAATTCCTGTGGGCCGGCCCCAACGGATTTACTTCGACATTGCAGAATCCCACCATCACCGGCGTTTCCGCTGCCGGGTACGGCAGTTACATCGTGACAGGCACAGGAGGTGGCTGTGCCACTGAAGCTGCTGCTTCTGTGGTGGTACATTCCGCCCCGGCCGGGCTGGTCGTGACCCCCGCCACGGCAACCATCCTCGAAGGTTCCATCCAGCCGATCACCGCAACAGGCGGTCTGGTCACGGAAAACCTGCTGTATGAGGACTTCAACGGCAATGTGACAGGATGGACCACGGTGAACAACTCCACCGGCGGAACACCTGCCAATGCCGCCTGGATGCTTTACCTGTCGGATGCCTCCTTCCACAGCAACGACAACTCTATTTTCATCCTGTCGAACAGCGATGCACAGGGTTCGGGAGGCATTACCAACACCGATCTGATCTCTCCCGCTATGAACACAACGGGATACAGTTCCCTGACGCTGACATTCTACCAGTACTTCCGTTGGTACAGCACTTCCGACTCAGCCAAGGTGGAAGTGTCGATCGACGGCGGAACCAGTTGGATCCAGCCGCCGTTAGTGTATTATGACACCGTCTTCGGTACCTCGACGGAATGGGCACTGGCCACGGTAGACCTGTCGGCCTACGTCAACCAGGCCAATTTCAAGATCCGCTTCCACTTCTATGCCGAATATGGGTATTACTGGGGAGTTGACAATGTACGGATTACCGGCACGGCTCAGGCTCCGATCACCTGGTCGCCGACAGGCGGTCTTTACACCAACGCCGCAGCCACCATCCCTTACACGGGCGGAAATGCAACGGCACTCTGGGCTAAGCCGACGATCAACACCCTCTATACAGCCACAGCTACAGCCCCGAGCAACTGCACCAGCACCGGAACCTGTGACATCACCGTTAACGCGCTGGTACCGGCCTTTACCACCATTCAGGGCGTGACGGTAGGAGAAGAAGAAGAAGCCTGCTACAATGCGTCCAACACCCTGACCTTTGCCGGAGGCGGCACCTACTTTACCGTTCTGAACTACGGTTCCGTTACGGCGATCGCCGGGCAGAAGATCTCCATCCTTCCCACCTCCCACATGTATGCAGGAGGATATTTCCATGGCTATATCTCCACCTCTTACTGCGGCGCTGTCAAGATGACGGAAGCAACCACCGGAAAGGATGAACCGGTGACCGGAATCGGGACCGCTCAGTTCAATCTCTTCCCCAACCCCACCAACGGGAACTTCACCCTGGTGCAGAAGGGGGATCAGACCCTTGGCGATGTAACCGTTGAAATTTTCAGCGCACGCGGAGAAAAAGTCCTCTTCTCCCGGATGGTTGGAGAAAAGAGCCACGAATTCGGCACTTCCAGCCTCCCGACGGGGATCTACTTCGTGAAGATCATCGGCGACAACTACGCGGAAACGATCAAACTGATCAAGACCCGGTAATACGCTGGTATAATGACAAATGACAAGTGACAAGTGACAAATGATTCGTCATTTGTCACTCGTCATTCGTCACTAAAAAGCCGGTTCCCGATGTTTCGGGGCCGGCTTTTTATTTTGAAAAGAGAAGAGTGAAGATCCTAACAAGTGTTAATTATTTGTCAGGGTATTGATTTTGGGCTTTTTTTGATTATATTTGGCTCCCTTTCCTGTACCTGAGCATCGATCAATTTTCTGGTGTGTTGAACATTAAGAGGTTATATGATTGAACCCCCTGGTATCATTAACTCCCTTATTCTGCCTCCCGGCACGCCTTCATGGCATTCCCCATACATTCCGGAGAGTACACCCTAAACCAAACCAAATAAGATCGTTATGAGAAAAGCGCTACTTTTTTCCGTCATCCTTATCCTGGTGAGCGGATTCATTTTCGGTCAAACGACCCTCGTTTCTCCCACAGGAAACGGCGGGTTTGAGCTGGGCGGCACCTTTGCCGCAAACGGCTGGACCGAAGTCAACGGGTCATCCAACATGCTGTACGTCGGTTCAGCTCCGGTCACCTATGCCGGCGCCAACTGCGTATTCAGCGGCACCAGTTCCTCCTCATGGGCGGGACAGGCTGCTGCGAATGTAAACCATATGTACCGGGATGTGACTTTCCCGGCAGGAGAATCGGCCATCACCTTGCAGTTCTATTATAAGATCACATCCCCGGATGCCACCTATGACTACCTGAGAGTGTACCTGGTGCCGACTACCACCACACCCGTGGCAGGATCCCTTCCTGCGACCGGACAAATCGGCCTTGCAGCAGGGTATGATAACGCGACAACCTGGACACTGGTTACCATCACGGCTCCACCCTCTGCTGCCGGAACGACCCAGCGGCTGATCTTTTCATGGAGGGCCGATGGAGTTACCCCCCATGCCGCCGTGGCCATCGACAACATTTCATTGGTTTCTAAAACTCCCGTTGCCGCCAACGCAGCCCCCATCAATTTCACAGCATCATCGGTAACCTATACCGGGATGACGATCGGCTGGACGGATAACTCCACCAACGAAACGGCATTCCGCGTGTATCAATCGACCGACAACGTTACCTTCACCCAGGTGGGAAGCGACATTGCTTCCACCTCTACGGCCACCACAGGCACCCTGTATTCGCAGGCACTGACGAGCCTGGTGCCCGGGGTCACCTACTATTACCGGATCGCCGCAGTACTCGATCTGGAGTCGGCTTACCTGACCGGAACCCAGGCCACCACCAGCGGAGGTACCATTGTTACAGCCGGTTCGGGCGACTGGAGTTCGACCACGCCGGGAGCTCCCTGGCCAGGGGGAAACGTACCAACGATGTACGACGATGTCATCATCGGCGACGGACATACCGTGGTGGTGAACACCACTACCGCCACCTGCTGGAACCTGACGGTGGGGCAGGGAACCTCCGGAACCCTGAATTATTCAGCCACTTCGGCCTCCACCCTGACGGTGAACGGGAGTGTGACCGTCGCTTCCGGCGGGACCTTTTCAGCCGGAACCGGGACGGCACTGGCACACACACTCTATATCGGGGGTAGTGCCAGCAGCGGCCAGGGGGCGGGGAACCTGACCGTCAACGGTACGTTCGACATGTATACAACCTCTAATGTGACGGTTACCTTTTTCGGGACTTCGAATTCCACCATCAGCGGAACCGGAACTACCCTGGACTTCTACCGGATCGTGCTCAATAAAGGGTCCGTAACGGCGACTTCCACCGTGATCCCGCCCA
This sequence comes from Bacteroidales bacterium, assembly GCA_035403625.1. Classification (GTDB taxonomy): domain Bacteria; phylum Bacteroidota; class Bacteroidia; order Bacteroidales; family FEN-979; genus CAIVAT01. The sequence continues at coordinate 381 of DAONFN010000074.1, read as the reverse complement.
TTCTCGACCTCCAGCGGGCTTCCACCACCCAGGGAGTTGTCAATACCGGCTTCCTCTATACACACACCGCCGGAACATTGAAGATATCAGGGCTTTTCAGTCAATCCAGCAAGGTTTTCAACACCACGGGCTATTCCATTCCGGCGATCGGGGGTATCTGGCTCAACAATCCCAATTTCACGATTGAAGGACAGGGTAACTCAATCACTGTCAACGGGTTATTCCGCGTCACCAACGGAACGTACAATATCGGAAGCGGTTCCGGGAACTCCCTTGGAAGCGGAACAGGTTCCGTCTATATCATTGAAGGCGGGGCGATCAATGTCGCCGGACGATTCAATCTGACCAGCACGGGGGTATATTACAACCAGTCGGGCGGCG
>DAONFN010000073.1:0-10739 GCA_035403625.1 Bacteroidales bacterium | reverse complement strand
CGTCATTTTTCAGCCGTGGCTTTTTTAATTTTACAGAAACAAAGTTACACTACGGGTTGGGGAAATGGCGAAAAAAAAGAAACACATCAAAAAGCAGATTCAGTTTACTTAACCATCATGCATACCGATCTTGTTTCGACACCGGAAAATAAACTGCAGACATAGGTTCCTTTTTTCAAATCTGAAGCCTTATACGACAGCGTGTAGTCACCCGCAGGTAACCCCTTATCCTGAAGGGTTGTTATCAACCGTCCGCAATGATCGTAAATCCTCAGTAAAACATGGTCCGTCAACGGTAGGTGAAAATGAATACGGAAGAATTCCGATGAGGGGTTTGGACTAATGAACAGACGGATTTCCGAATCATTTTCTGTTGAATTTTCCATGCCTGCCGACGGACTCTGAACCTTGATCAGGGTTGGGCCATCTCCCGCAATATATCCTGCATCAGGGACCGGGAATTTAACATCGTTCAGGTTGTGGGTGAGTTGAAGGCTGGTTTCGACCGTCCAGCTGGTGCCTCCATCGAAGGTGAGGAGAATAAGCCCGTTATCCCCTACGGCAATTCCAGCCTGAGAATTTAAGAAACAAACATCGTTCAGGTTCCTGTGCAGAATATCCGGATTATTCTGCAGGGTCCAGTCTTTCCCGTTGGTTGTCTTCAGGATCAATCCACCCTCCCCCACAGCCCATCCGGTCAGATCATCCATCATGAAGATCCCTTTATAATTTCCGGCAGGGAAGAGTTGATCGTTTACCCAGCCGGTTGTGCTGATGTATCTTCCAATGACTCCGTTCCCGCATGCCCAGCCATTGACGCCGGGAAATGAGAGATCGAACAAAGTCTGGTTAAAGGGTGATGCGCATGAATTAATCCCTGTCGGAGAAATTGAAAATATCCAGCCTGCGTAGCCGCATGCAAAGCCTGTCGATGAGCCCTGCGGAAATCCAAGGGCCAGGAGATCGGAAGCGGCATACCAGTTTGAACTCCAGAGATTGCCTCCATTCATTGTATTCATAACACGGTACATGTCCCCGGTTGCGTATCCTTCCAGTTGATTCAGCATAAAAACTGAATGAACGACAGAGCTGTTTGAAGCGGTTTGCGTGTTAAAGCTGTTTCCTCCGTCGGCCGTGTGATAGATCTCCCCGGCAGCTCCTGAAGAAATCCATCCTTCATTCAGATTGATCCAGCTCATCTTCGTCAGTAAGGCTGTTCCGCTCCCGGATGGCAAATTCGAACTCAGGTTGGTGTATGTGTACCCCTGGGGAAAAAGTTCTGCCTGGAATACCATTCCGAACACGAAAATCAAGATCAGATTTTTCATAAAACGGGATTTTAAAAATCCTGGTTATTCCGATACTCATTGAAAAATGATTATACTGAATGTAAAACAGTTTTGCTTTGCAAACCTGTTATGTTTCAGCACAATTCAGCCTATCAAATATAATGAAAAAAACCAGGAACATTTCACTGCCTGACGATCTTTTTAATGCCTGTTGCTCCATTCTGGGTAACTTGTATCATATATAGTCCTGGCGTTTGTTTCTCAATGGAGAACGCATGTGTTTTACCGGTGCGTAAGGTTGTATTTGTGATTTCTTTGCCAATCATGTTGAAGATCTTGACAACCACAGGTAATCCGCATGGATCAGCGTTCAGCGAAAGGTCAAATGTTCCGTCAGTAGGAATTGGATAGATGTCAAACCCCATCTGTTGTTTTTCAGGAACCGGATCTTCTTCACTTTTAGTAACGGCTGTCGCCGATGCGACAGAAGCCATTGAAGGAGTTGCACACCATGGACCTGCAGGGGCAATATATCCCCACAAATAGCCTCCGCCATTGACAGTTGTGCCGGGAAGATATAAGATTCTCTCCCCGGCGATCATGGTTACACTCCCGGCATTTTGAACATTGAATATGGTTCCGTTTCCGGCCACCGTAATAGTTTGAGTTGCATTGAAACACTTGTTCTCCCCGTTCATGGCAGAACTGTTTTCAATATTAATATTTATAGGGGTGGGCGCGCTGACGATCCTAAATTCAGTAAGTTTTTTCCAGTTAATGTTACCCCGTTGATCTTTAGCATAAATGATGATAAGTGGAGCATAATTGTATAGCGGAGTTGCGTAAACCGAATTGGGAATTAACCAGTTTAGCTGATAAATTCCTTCTCCTGCCGGGGTCATCGGCTCTTGATTTGATCCGCCAAGCATTGACAGGTCGATCCAGACACCCGTGATATCTGAGGTACCCTCTGCATCCTTGACTGTCGCCTGAAACAGCACATTGGTAACTCCGGGAATCAAAGCAAATACAGGATTGCAGGAAACATTAAATATTTTTGGGATACTATAATGTTGGATGACAGCAACACTATCGGTATGACTTAGAAGTCCATCACTTTTTCCTCCTGCATACATAAGATCTGTTGGAAAATACGAATGACCTAAGCCGATAGCATGGCCAAATTCGTGATTAAGAATCTCTTTCAGGGAATCTGAACCACAATTAAATATCTGCAATTTACCCCCGAAATAATAACCGTTTGTTTTTGTAATTGCAATTCCATCGCCCATGGGCCATTCTACGTTCCCATTATTATATAACCCTCCGTATTCGGGATAATTGAAGTCAACAACAATATCAGGAACCGAATCCTGAGGGTTTATTTTAACGATGTGTATGCTGTCAAATTCCAGGAGTCCATTATACATGACAATAGTTGAATCCAGGTAGATTTCCTGAGTGGGCGATACATTTCCTGTGATTCCAAGAGACACCTGACCCTGCAGCATTAATTGGTGTGTGTAATTACCGTAAGGATAGTAAGTAAATGTTTGAAATGGTTCATAATTATCGGAATTTTGACTAACGTAATTACTGACATATTCCTTTTCCTGATTTCCATATGCCGAATAAAGTGAATTGAGTGAACAATTTCGCAGCGGTATGTTATCACCATTTTCAATAATGTCTTTATAGAGGGCAATCCTTTCTTCGGGTGTGCTTATGTTCACACTCATTGGACAATAGTCAAACTTTGCTTTATAGGTAAGTGGTCGATTGGGGTATGTTTGATAGTAGTTTTTGAACTCAATGGCCGCTTCATTCTCATCCTGCGCCAATCCATAAGCAGAGCCAAGAAAATGAATGATGCCATGAAGGTAACTGGCAGCTTCAATATCATTCTGGAAAAGGAATCCCATAGGCCCTTCATAACCATTTCCGTTCAGAACCAACAGAACGGTAAGATGTAACGTCCTTGGATCAGATGTTGATGATGAATAGTTATTGATCAGGTCATCAATAATGCCCAGGCACCCTTGATAATCCATCTCTGCAGGATTACCAAATGATGCCTTTATCCATAATTTCAGCAACTTGGCGTCATCGACCAATGTATTGTCTCCGGGATTATCAATCACTTTTTGTATCAGTGACAAGAAGTTGTTTGCCACATACGAATTTGAATAAATCCATTGCGGGGTTCCACGTTCCATATGTTGCCCGTAATAGTTAACAGCATCAGAAAATAACGAATCCGTCACCGTGTTTTGTGCTGTCACACCGAAAAAGAATCCAACCAGTAAGGTTACAAGAAATAGCTTTTTCATTTATCGTAATTGTTATGTGATTCAAATTTAACTTGCCATCCTTTGTCCCCGCCTAAAAGAAGCACATTGATTCCGGTCAGTTTTTAAATACTTTATCAGCTTTTCAATAATCCCTATATTTTCTCCCGGATCAGGTATCTATGCAGTAATTTACATAGGAAATAGCAATTTAATAAAAATTTCTCCTGAGTGGACATCCCGGTTAATCTTATCATCGTAAGTGCTTCGGGTGCAGGTGACTTTTGTACCGATATGATTTTACCTGTTCGATGGTTGATCCGAATCAGCCATATCATGCGGGCGTATAAGGATCATGACCGTCAAGAGCAGGCTGTGCGGCAATCAAAATTGGAACCGCCAAGGTCGGTAAGCCAACCGGGAGCAGCATAAACAGAAAGGAAGTGGCAAAATTCACTCTTGATGCTTGTGAATCAGAAAAATACTTCAGGAATTGTACTTCTTTGTATCGGTAGTGAATCCGATCACGGTTTTACAAAGCCTCGGTTCTTGTATCGTTCAATCGTTTCTTTCTCCTTCGATTTATCGGAAATGAAAATGATGGTTTTGCCATCTTCCAAAACAACCGGATATAAATCTTTCGTGGATCCTGCCTGTTGCTTAGCCTTGGGGATGTCTCCCTGGTGGTGTTTCAGGTTGCGTCTGTTGTCAATGATATCGTTCTTCATCTTGCCGTCATTTACTGCAAGATACGGATAATTTTTGGTTTGCCAGATTCCTGGGCCCGGGATTGATTCTTCAAACTTTTCACCATAAAAAGATATAATCGGGTATGAAAACAATTATATTGAGCGATCTGATTTGCAAATTCTTGCAAACCTGATCAGCCGAAGTATTAAACATTGTTTGTCAAAAAATTTACAGGTATAACCGAAGCCCGCAGATCAAAATGGATTCAATGGTGGATTGACCGGTATGTACGCCAAATGCTGTACAAACCATTCAACCTCCTCCGTGTATCTCCGTGGATCCTCCGTGTTTCTCTGTGCAACAATATTTTATAACACGGAGAACCTCAGAGTAGGCACAGAGATTCACTGAGATTTTTATACTTCAGTGAACAACATACCAAACCGCAAAAAACTCTTCGATGGTCAGGTAGCCATCGATGGTGAATTCGATATCCGACGTGTAGGAAGAGGTGCCCCTGTAAACCTTGCCATTCCGGATCGTGGCCAGAATGTCGCTGGTATAGGAAGAAGTTCCCCGATAGATCTTGCCGTCTCTGATGGTAAACCGGATATCCGACGTATAGGAAGAAGTTCTTTTGTACACCTTTCCATCCGTTATGGTATAGATCACATCGGAAGTGTAGGCGGAGGTTCCTTTGTAAACCCGGTTTTTGGCGACATGACAGAGTATGTCGGAGGTATAGGAAGATGTCTTCCTGAAAACGTTCCCATCGTCAACCGTGCAGATCACATCCGAGCTGTACGCCGATGTCCCACGATACACCCTCACCTGAGCCGTGGCTGCGGAACAGAGAGTTAAAACCAGGAAGAATGCCGGGATCCCTGCTTTCATGATGCAGCTTCTTGAAAATCAGAAAACAAAAGTAGAAAATAATCCGAAAAACCGTGTCACACGTCCGGTTTCCGCCTTTGCATGCCGTATCTTTGTATACTGAATCTGAACAGGTTTGCGAACCAACACCCTGCCGCCATGACACCGGATGAGTACGACGATATTCTTTACGACCACCGGATCCTGCGGTGGTCAGCCAGGATCCTCGGGTCGCTCGAGGCCGGATTTCTGCTGTCCCTCGCCTACGATCAACTGATAAAAAGTGTGATCGAAAAAGGCCTGCCGGCGTTGATCCCCGCGATCAACGGACAGTATTTCCTGGCCATCACCCTTACGATGGCTTTTATCGGGCTGATCCTTGCCTACTGGAAAGAAGGTACGGGCGGCTTTATTTCCATGTCGGCCTTCATCGTACTGTTCATCGGGTGGAGAGATTTCCACATCAGTTTTATCGTCGGCATGACCCTGGCAGCCGTTCCCGGACTGCTGTACTTCCTTTACCGGCTGTTCGTTTACCGGGCGGTGAGGAAAGCCAACCGGGATCCGTCGTAGATCCGGGAGCCACCGGGCGGCCCGCCGCGAGAGATAGATCCTGCCATGTCGGACGAAGGAAAGTCAACGGAAGGTCTAGTAGGATATCAGCACCCGGCCGGTACCGGTTTTCTGGCCCGCGAGAGTCGATCCCCCGGTCACTCCGCCGATATAAGAGGATCCACCTCCTCCGGGTCCGTGTGCGTCGCTGGTGCCACCGCCATAGTACCCGCCTCCCCCGCCGCCGTTCCACGGGGTGTAGGAAACCAGGGCATTGCCGCCCTGCCCGAGGGTGCCGCCAAATGTGCCACCTTCCGTCTGGGTGCCTCCGTACCCCCCGCCGTAGGAACCGCCGCCTTTGGCGCCTGTCAGTCCTCCGCCGTCACCTCCGTAACAATTGGTATTGTTGGTCGATCCCCCGCCGCCGGCCGCCACGATGACCCGGTTGCCCAAGGCAGTGCCGCCGGCCCGTACATCGGATGCTCCGCCTCCGCCACCTGCAGAGGTGATTGATGCATTGGTCTGGCCGAGTCCTCCGCCGTTCCACCCGGCTCCCGAAGGAACACCTTCCCCGATGGCGACCGTGCCCTGTCCCCCGACAAAGATGTAGAGGGTCTGGCCCGGTGTCACCGCCAGGGTGCCCTTGGCATACCCGCCTTTTCCTCCCGAATAGGTGCCCGACCATCCCTGCGCCCCCCAGGCCTCGATGGTGACACTGGTCACCCCGGCAGGCACGGTAAAGGATTGCATGGATCCGGTATAGGAGAAATCCGTTTGCAGAGAGGTGGTAAAAGCCTGCTCGCTCCCGTAAGTGGTACCGTATGTATTGGTGGCATAGGCGTGGTAATAATAGGAGCCCCCGGAGGAAAGACCGGTCAGATTGGCCGAGAAGGAGCCTGTGCCATATGAACCCGATTCCGACACATTGGTTCCTCCGGTCGACGGATCAAATCCCGCTGTCGTGCTGTACTTGAAGCCGCGTACAGTCGCGTTCGCCCCGCCAGTAGCGCTGATGTTTCCATTCAGCGTAGCGGCTGAGGCCGTGATGCCCGATGCGGTATTGGTTACGACGGTGGGAGCCGTGAAGCACGAAGATGTGGTCTGGGTCAGCGTCAGCACTTCGGAAGCGCACCCCAGGGAATTGTACGCCCATACGTACCGGGTGTACGAAGTGCCGCAGGTGAGACCGGTCTCCGTCTTCGTCAGCGCCGTGCCCATGTCGGTTGCACTGCTGTATGTGTTCACCGTATTCCACTTGTATCCGGTAGCGCTGCCGGCTGAATTCCAGTTCCACACCACCCCGGTGGTTGAAGGGACATGGGTCGCCGCCGTGGGCGCAGTCTGCGACGAAAGGTTGGCCACCACCGCCAGCCGCGACAGGCTTTCCACCCCGTCGATGGTCTGGCTGGCGTAATAGGTCTGTCCGTCGACCAGGATCGTGGAGGGAGAAAGGGCCGTCCCGCCGGTCGGTGACGAATACCATTTGATGTTGGTCCCGGTGGCCACCAGGTTGCCTACGGTGGGGGTTTGCGCCTGGGTAAGCAAGGCAGAAAGAAGCACGAATCCAACGAGGAACACTCCGCGGAATATTTTTTCGGGAGTAAGATTCATGTGAAATCGGATCAGGTTTTTCATGGGATGAGAGGTTTGGTTGAGCTGTTCTTTCGGACAACCAAATATTTATTCTCTCGCGCAATAAATATTTAATGCGAAATTCCTAATTCGTGTAATCGGTCGGTAATATTTGATGTAGTCAAAAGACGACAGGAACGTAAATTCCCCCGGTACGGCCGGGTAATCCGTTCACTCTCCCTTCCGCAGCCGTTCGAGGATCTCGAAAACGGCGGGGCAGACGGCGCTGTTTTTCAGCGCCAGGGGAAGCACCTGGTACATCCGGGCGCGGTCGGTATGCGGGTATTCGCGGCAGGCCCTGGGCCGGTCCGGGTAGATGGAACATTCGTTATCGCTGCCCAGGAAGGGGCAGGGCATGGAGCGGAAGATGTAGTCGCCCTCTTCATCCAGTACGAGGTACTGCCCGGTAAATGCCGAAGGTTTCATTTTCAGCGAAGCGGCGATCCTCCGGATGTCGGCATCAGTGATGCGCGGTCCCAGGGTGCGGCAGCAGTGAGCACAGTCGAGGCAGTTGAGGGTGGTAAATACCTCTTCATGCAGGGCATGCAGCCGCTCGTCCAGTTTCCGGTGGTCGCCGGCGACGAGCTGCTTCACCAGGGCGGCGTGTTCTTTCCGGGCCGCCCGGGCCATACCGGCCAGTTTATCGGGAGAGATCATATGACAGGCAATGCGGGGTGCGCTTCGGTTTGTGACCTAGGAGGCTGTCAGGGTGCCTCGATTTTTCGCGAGAAGGAATGATTCAGCATCCTTAACCGGTCGGCATAATGGCTTTCGTACAGGCGCTTGACCGGTTCTGACAGGAAGGAAGCCCGGATCAAAGCCGGCACCCCCGGGTTTTCTTTCCGGAACATCTCCAGGAGGGTCCTTACCCGGCTCTCCAGCATGCCGATCCTCAGGCCGAATTCATAAAAATCATCGTAGGCATAAAATCCGAGCGATGCAAAACTATCGGTTTCATAGTCGTTGGCGAACAATCCGCCGGTGAGTGCAAAAAAGGAATCTGCCGGGATATGAATCGATGTATCGATCAGATCGTATGCCGGACTCAGCAGATAGTCGCCGCTTTGGGTCTGCTGAAGCGAGAAATTCCTGAGGTGCGCGTCGCCATTGCTGAACAGGTAATTGAAAACCACCCGGCCGAAGAACTTTTCAATCTCCACCGCATAAGCCGGTACATATTTTCTCATCAGGATGGCGATATCTTCATAGCTGCCGCTGTTCCGGTAACCATCCCCGTCTTGCTGTTTCGACTTTCCGGAAAGAGCGGCGAAATCTTCCTGGGCGATCTTTCCCCCGTTGGGCGCATAATCAAACCTCCGGGTGATATAGGCGGGTTCGCCGTTCCTGAAAAACACCAGCGCGCAAACGGCAACTTCCATACCATAAACCTGCCGGGCAATCTGCATCGTCAGGTGCTCGTTGGCAGGTAATTCCTCCTCTTTCCCAAACGGGGGATTGAAGGGCACCGGCTTCAGAATATACCGGCCGGGTTCCCCGGGCTCCGTCAGTCGCAACCGGTTCCTGTCAAGAACCAGCGATTGTTTGAATTGCGCCCCGCTGATGGAGATTATCTTACTGTTCTGTCGCAGCTTTTCGGCCACCTCTTCATCCAGCTTCGGCGCATTGAAATCCAGCATATGGCTGACCTTTTTCCGGTCAAAAAGCAACTGCAGAGCCCTCGGGCTGTAGGTGTTGAATCCCCCGGCCAGGGTGCAGGGACAATGATTGATCGCTTCAGGGTTCATCTCTGTTCTATCCGCTTGATCGTTACGGCACCGATGGTATCGGTACCTCCTGTCGCGCCCAGCAGGCCCAGGATATCACGTTCATCAAATTTCAGGTACCGGCTCTGGATGGCCAGGTTGACCCCTTCGGCCACCAGGGTGCCAAAAAAGGGGAACATAAACCTGCTCCTGTACTCCTGACGTGATTTGGGGAGGGTCAGGCTGATGGCGGGCCGGGAGGGATCGTTGAAGTAGCCGTCGTCATAACGGAATACGTAGTGCCCCGTATCCTCCTCCGTTAAAACGCCCGCAAGGATGCCATGGTTATACACTTCCACACTTTTCATGGATTAACGGTTGTGTTTTACGGTCACGGTCAGTTGCATGCCCAGCACCTCTGCCAGCCTGTTCACCACCTCCCACGACGGATTACTCTGCCCCTTTTCCAGCTTGTACAGGGTATTGGTGCTTACCTGTGCCAGTTCGGCGAGGTGAGGCTGAGTAATTCCCAGCTCGTTTCTCCTGGCACGCAGGACCTCTCCAAGTTGTGAAACCAACATTTTATTGCGATTTTTACGACAAAGATAAAGTGTTTATAACAATCTGTATCTAAAATCACAGTATATTGTGTTTTTTAAATATTTTTTAATCTCCACGCTTGAGCCCCCTCGAAAAGTCTTTTAACCCAATATTACATTTCGAAGTGGACTCACGCTTTAAATGTCTGAAATATCACATTATAGAATGATTTTCGCGACAAATTCGCTGCGCCGGCAGGGAATTCAGGGTTTAAGAATGCAAAGCTTGGCGGAATAGAGACGGTCGCCTGTGCGGATGCGTGCAAGGTACATCCCCGGCTGAAGGTCCATCCGGGGAAGGCTGAAACGGATCTGATACGGCCCTTCAGCCGTTCCTGTCCATCCGGCAGGGATGATCACCCGCCCGTCGGGGGAGGTCAGCTCAAGGGAGGTGCGGCTGTCGAGCGGCCGGCCGGAAGCGATCCGGAATCCGGTAGTGACCGGGTTCGGGAATACGTTCACGCCACCCGTCGCGATCTCTTCGCACGACAGGCCCCGTTGAAAGCGGAACCAGTCGATCGTGCAGGGAAGGCCGGAAGGGCTGCGCAACACCAGATAGACATCGTGGATCCCGGCTGTTTCGGAAACACGGCCGGCAATGGTCTGATACCCTGGCGCGCCGATCAGCGGGTAAAGGGCGAACGCTCCCGCCACCGAACCGGAGAGACTGTCCAGCCTGATCTCCAGGACTACCCCTGCTGCATTGGAGTACACGGGAAACTCCAATCGCATTTCGAACCCGTTGCAACCGGCGCCAAAGTCTACATTCCGGAACACCACATAGTCCTGGTCGGCGCTCAGCGTCACCCCCTGTCCTCCTTCGGCGCACGCGGTCAGGACAACCGGTTTCGATTTCCGTTCAAAATGCTCCGCCTCGGTGCGACCGGTGGCATCCAGGTGATAGGCCCGTCCAACATCCGATCCGGCTACGGCGATCCTGCACGACTGCCTTATATCGGCGGAAGAGCTTCCCACCTGGATCTCCAGGCTGTCGCTGCTGACGGTAAACATCCGGGCGGCTTCGTGGTAGTAGGCCAGGTCGGCCTGCCGGAGGACAAACATCACGGTATCCTGCGCCCCCGGTAACAGCGATATCCGCCGGAAACCTTTGAG
>DAONFN010000072.1:0-10771 GCA_035403625.1 Bacteroidales bacterium | reverse complement strand
CGGAAGCGAGTAGCAAAGCATGGGCACCAGGGAGCAGTCGATCTTGGCTGTCACTCCGTACCGTTTCGAACTATCAGCCAACAGGGCGGCCAGCAGGATATTCTGCTCATAGGTCAGCCGGTTGTCCAGGTAATCGGCTTTCCCCCTGCCCGATGGTTTGAACCGGAGAAATTCGATCTCTTCGACCTCCCTCGATCGGGCGTACCGGAACAGGTTCCCGATCTCCTTCAGATTTTTCCTGCCCAGCACACAGTTTATTCCCGGTTGCATTCCGTGTTCCCGTAACAGCCTGAAGGCCCGGTCGGCCGTTTCAAACTGATCAGTTCCCCGGTATATACCCGAGTTGATTCCCACCCCGTCGAGGGAGATGTTAACCTGGCCGAACACCTTCATCGATGCGGCATTTTCGGCGGTGATTCCCCGGCCCGAAACGGTCAGGTTGGGTACCAGGCCACAACCCCGTGCATATTCAGCCAGCTCGAACAAGTCCTCCCGCTCCAGCGCCTCCCCGCCTCCCATGGCAATGTGGAAAACGCCCATTCCGGCCAGGATCTCCAGAGCCGCCTTCATTTGTCCCGTATCAAGCTCGCCCGGATCCGGGTTTCCCCCGTCCATGTAACAGTGGCTGCACCCGGCCGAGCAACGGTTGGTGACTGCAAAATGAACTTCCGTGGGCGCCGTCAGGATCCCGGGTGGCAAAGGTGTTCCTTCCCAAAGGCCGGACGGGGGCAATCCGCAGCCGGCCATGTAGTCGCGGTCGACAAACGCCAGGAAAGGGGGATCATCACTTGCGATGATCCCCCCGAATTGTTCATACCTGTATTTCATCTTACTCTTTTTTATCGGCCCTGACCGGTGTGAGTCCTTTTCGCTTCTGCCGGATCACCCGGTCGGTTCCCTGGAACAGGTTGGTTATGAAAATCGTAGCGGACCCGGCAATTCCGAACAGGTAGATAAAAAGCGGGATGATACTCCCCACCGAACTGGAATTGGGATTATAGCCGGATTTTACCCGCAGAATTTTTCCTTGTCTTTTCATTATTTATTTGAATTACAGATTGATAAATGACAAATACTGGGGATAGATGTAATAGACGGTCAGGTAAAACCCGCACATGAATACGACCAGTCCCAGGAAGCTTCCGGCCACGCGTCCTTTCCAGCCCCCGTGCCGTGAAAGTTTAAGGGTATAGGTTCTGGCAGTGATCAGGGACAGGCTGAAAACGGCAGTAAAAGCCAGGAAGAACCAGAGGATCTCGCGGACCGAACCATTGAAATCCTCGGTAATCTCTTCCCGGGCGGCAATGAAGAACATGCCGAATGAGTAGATAAACCCGAGAACGGTAAAGAGGAGGATCTTCATCCGGGGCCGCCGGATCCCCGCCGGTCGGAAGAGGAACCCGGCCAGAAGCAACACAACACCCAGGCTCCAGGCCCCGGTGGAAAGGTTCGACCGCAGGGTCCGGACCCGGATCTTGTCGAGCTGGGCATCGGCCCTTTCCGACAATTGCGGTAACACCTTTTTAACAAAGCGAAACGATTCCCTGGCTTCGGCGATCCTGCCACAATCGAGGTATGTCTCGGCAATGCGGAAAGGAATTTCATGGGCCAGGCTGAATTCAGGGAAGGTGTTGTTGACACGGTCGTAGTAATTCAGGGCCCGGCCGGGATCGTGGTAGCGAAAGCAGTCGGCAATCCAGGCCATGATCAGCGGGAAGGAAGGGTGGTTCGGGTATTTCCGTGCAATTTCCTCCGCCTGGTCAAGCAGTTTCTCCTGGGCGGCTGTCAACGGTTTCCGCTGCGACTGTTGCCGCACCGACGTTTCGCCTGTTGCCTGCCAGGCCTGCCGGATCTTTTCGAACTCCTGCAGAGGGGTATAGTCGCCGCCTGAAAAATCCTTTAGATAACGTACCCGTTCGGTTGCCTGCGCCTGAAAATCACTCATCGGGAAACTGTCGGCAAGTTGGCTGTACCAGTCCCCCGCCTGTGCGAAGTCGAACAGGTTCTCCTCATAAATCCGGGCCACCGAATAATAGGCCTGGTCGGTCCTGAATTTCTTGCCGTTTTCCCGGATGAACCGGGTAAATGCCCCGATGCTCTGCCGGTATTCACCGCGCTTGCCCAGTCGGTTGCATGAAAGACAAGTCTTACCGGCATGGGCCGCGGGAAGGCTCAGGTCGCAATCGGTATCCCGGCCGGGAAAATAAACCGACGAGGCCTGCCCTTCCACCGTCAGGACCACCGCCCCCGAATCTCTTCCGTTCCCCGGGGGAAGGAAGAAATAGTTCACCCCGGATGCGCTGAAACCGGTCGTGGTTGGGTCCTGGGTTGACTCACCGCTGCCGGTCACGATGGACGGGCCAGGGACGATCGCTGCAAAAAGCAGGGGATTTCCGGTGTGTCTGCCTGCATAGCCTGCCAGGCTCGCGTGAATCGGATGTCTGAGAAGTGTTTCCCGGCCGGCTTCCATACCTTTTACCTGCAAAATGACAGCGGCGGGCCGGTCGATGGGGAGTGCCCGGAGGGCCTCCTCAAGCGACGTAACCTCATTCACCAGTAAGAGGGCCAGGTTTCCGTAACCAATAATACGATATCCTCCGGTGGCATGGAGCGAGTCTTTCCCGGTCAGGGACAGGATCGGAACAAAGGCGTTGATCTCACGAAAATCGCCACTGTCAGCCTTGCCCAGAGTAAGTAAAAAACTGCACTCTTCAGATTTTGCCAGGTTCAGCTCCTCTTTCGGATGTCCTCCGCGACACAGGAGAAAGGAGAAACGACGGTCGCCTTCCGGTTCGGTCCGGAAGGTGAACCGCGTTTTCGAATCCTTGATCCAGTAGGAATAAAGGGTTCCCGGGAGCAGGTCAGTTACCTGCACCGAATGGTATGCGGTTTCCCGTGTATCTTTGGCGTTTGACGGTCGTCCGGTGGTCTTGTCGGCTTTCCGGTAAACGAGCGTTCCCTCCGATTTGCTTTTTGTCTCCCACGAGATGGAAACGGAGGTTCGATCGATCTGATCGATCCTGGGCAGAATGTTCTCCACGCGCTTTTCCTTGCAGCCGCCGGCAACCAGCAGAATCGATGCCGTTATCAGCAGAAGCCTGCCGGATACAATGTCATTTTTCATGTTCCCTGTTATTTTCCGGTTATGATCAGTTATCCTTTATGCATCGTACACTGAATCCGTCGGTCCAGCGACTGTCCGTATTGTGGATCAGTTCCCCGCTGTCGAAGCTGATTCCCCAGCTCCGTTGCTCGTCGGCGGTCCACCACTCTGCCGTCTTGTTGATTCGGGTGAAGGTACCGTAACCCGGAATTCCGTATTCACCGAAGCGTGTACCCGCAGGCAGTCCGGTGAAACCCGACTCGTTGGAGGCCGCCGTGTTCGGTGTTTCCCAGTGGGTGAGACCCGCCTCTTTCAGCTTCCCTCCCGCCACGGTAAGGCCGCCCAGGTAATCGCAGAGGGCTTGCCATTCGGCATCAGTCGCCACATGCCAGCCTTCCGGGGCGATCTTCCTCGGGTCGTTCACCGCGTACCAGTTGTACAATCGCCCGTAAACAGCGCCCTTATCTACATCGTTTGAATAATTGCAGTAAGCCCCGCTGATGAAGTTGCACCACTGCGTATTGTCCTTCCGGTGAGGGATCGTATCGCCGTTGCGGTAATGCGTAACCCGCAGGTTCTGCACCATCCAGGTCTGGGCGCCGATTCGAACGGTATCGTAAACATTTCCGTCAATATCGGTCACCGCAGCAGAGCCTTTTTCTGTCGTGAACGATAGAACCTCTCCGTAGCCTGTACCCGCGCTGTTGGTGGCATACGCCATCACGTAATAGGTCGTGTTTCGGATAAGGTCCCCGATGGTCAGGGTGAAGGGGCCTGTGCCGGTTTCTCCGGCCACGAGATGATCGGACATGGTGGGAATCCGTTCCGCGCTCCAGCAGAGTCCGCGGGCGGTGATCGCCCCCCCGCCATCGCTGCTCACAGTCCCTCCCCCGGTGGCGCGGTCGGTCCCGATGGCGGTAACCGCGGTCGTGGTCACCACCGGAACGGTAGTATTGCTGTCTTTCTTGCATCCGGTCACTCCCGCTGCGATCAGGAGTATCATCACCGGTGCCAGGATTATCATTCTGGATCTTTTCATAGTCGGGATGGTTTAAAGGAAGGTGAAGGCCATGCCGCCTCGAAAGGGCCACGGCCTTCACCAGGGGGATTAAAAGGTATAGCTGAGGTTGACCTTTCCGTAAAAGGTTGATTTATAGGGCGCCGGGATGTAAGCGGCCCCTATGGGGGTGATGCTGCTTCCACCGCCGTAGTAGTAAAGCTCGTTGGTCAGGTTGTTCCCCACTGCGGCCACATTGAGCGACAGGTGGTTGAAGAAGGTGTGACGGTACCCGAGTGTGGCGGCAACGGTGGTGTAAGCCTTGGCATAATGCAGGTTGGCATAGTCGCCGGGCCGTTTGTCAACGTACCGGAAGGTTGTGTTCAGGTAAAATCCCCAACGGATACTGACATCGAGCCCGAGATTGAACAGGACCGGCGGGATAGAAGCCTTTTTCCCGTCGTAATCGACCGTATTCTTGTCGTTGTTGTTATCGCTTTTAAAATCCTTGAAAGTGAAATCGGAATACGTGAGCGAAAAGAATGGCTGGACGGTGGAGACGAAGCTTTCGGGGCGGTTGACAAGCGAATAGCCGGCACTGAGTTCGATCCCCTTGTTGATCTGGCGACCCGAATTGGTGTACCATGAGTAGAGGATCGAGCCGTTGGGCTTGTAAACGCTCTGCGTGGTCACTTTGTCGGCGATATCCAGGTAAAAGAGAGCCAACTGATAAACCAGCCGCTTTTTCAGGAAACTTCCCTTGGTCCCGAGTTCATACTGGGTTCCGCGCTCCGGTTTCAGGTCGTTGTTCACCCTGCCTAGATAAGGAATGTTGATGGTCTTGCTCATGCCGTAAGGCTGGTAACCCTGGCTGTAGCTGAAGAACACGGAATAGTTGTCTTGAAACGATTTCAGGACGGAGAAGGAAGGGGTCAGCACCGGTTCGAACCGCTTGAACCCGGTATTGCTCTTTTTGTTCGAAGGATTCCCCGTATATCCCAGGTGATCAACAATCCCGAATTCGATAAAATTATAGCTGGCCCCGGCCGTGACCAGAAAATGCAGCGGCAGGTTGACTGACCACTCCGTGAAGAGTGAATGCTGAAAGGCTGTATAGTCCTCGAAGGTATTCAGCGCGCCGTTCTCTCCTGTTTCCAGCTTGTTGTATTTGATGGAAGAGGAGGTGGTCTTCTGCAGTTCGTTCCCGATGGTCCCGTTGACCGAGATCTTTTCGTTGCCGAACGTCAGGTTGAACTCCGTTCGCTCTCCCACACTGTTGCCGGAACCGACCGTTCCGCTGGTGAACAGGCTGGTCATGTTGCTCACATGCTTGGAAAACTGGTAGTTATGTGAAATTCCAATGCGGTAATTTTCAGTGGTGGAGCGGTCCTTGATGCTCAGGGTATCGTCCGACTCAGGTTTGACTTTATTGTAAAAATCGGCGCTGTCGAGGGCATCCTTGTTGATGCTTCCCACCGCTGCACTATACGATGAATAGACAAATACGGACTGCCGGTCGGATGGACGGAACGTTCCGGCGATGGTCACAAAATCCTGCCTGGAGTTGGAGTGGCTAACCCAGCCGTCGTAATACTGGTGCCCGAAGTTGGCTATGATCGATGATCCGTTGGTGGAGCTTTCCACTCGTGTATTAGTGCGGAAAAGTCCGTAACTGCCCGTGGTAAATTGCTCGGAGATGCGCGTGCTCAGCGGTTTGGGCTGGAGAACAGACATCTTGACCACCCCGCCTATCCCCGATCCATAGAGGGCCGAGTTGGGGCCTTTGATGATCTCGGTTTGACCCACCACCGAGAAATCCACGTCGGAATAGGAGGCTTTCCCTTCCGCGTCGGTCAGCGGGATCCCGTTCAGGTATAGTTTGGCGCCTCCGGCCATCCGGTCGCCGAGGTACCCGCGGATCATCAGCGCGCTGCTGAGTCCCGATACGCCGTTGCCGAACGAGCCGGGGACCGAGACGGCCGACGAAAACACGCCAGGCTCAAGGTTCAGCACCTTGTCGAACGACAGTTCATCCTCGCGCGACACTTGTTTCGGCGTAATCACCGAAATGGATCTGGGCTGGGTCAGATTTTTATTGGTCTCAAAACGGGAAGTGCTGACCGACACTTCGTTCAGGTTATAGGAAGTGGGGATCAGGCCGATCTTGAGGGTGGTCTGCCCGTTAATCACCACCCGGTAGGTTTCATAGCTTAGCCGGCTGACCGTCATTTCGGAGGAGGCCGGACACGTCAGCGAAAACTCGCCGTTACTGCCGGTGGTGGTTCCTTCCCCGGTGGATAGCCGGATATTGACATCGGTAAGCGGGTGACCTGTGTAAGCATCGAATACTTTGCCGGTGATCCGTGCCGGGTTTTGGGACCGGACCCCCAGGAATGATAAAAACAGGAATAACAGTATGCAGAATTTTTTCATAATTGTCTGGAAATAGAAATGAGGAACTTGACCTCCCGGGAGGTCCGATTTTTTTAATGCTGTTCATACCGGCAGAAGGCAGACAGGGTCCATCTGTCCGATGTCCGGAAAGACCGTGGAAAGCCCGGACAGGAAATCTCTTACGGGAATGCACCGGAGGATCTCACGCGATGATCCGGAGAAAGGAACATGCGGGAAGATGCCGGGTTACCCGTGAGGTCCTGCGAACGACCGGAATGAATAGCCTAGGAATGCAGGCCGGTTGACCAGGGCGGAGGAGAGGGGATTGCGGGTGGAACGGACTGGAATTGCGATTCCGGAAAAAACAAGAGTGTGAAGAAAGAAGAATACGTGAAGGGGGTGGTTGGTTCCTGGAAGAAAAAGGTGAGCGTCAGGTTCCGGATGATCCTTTTCGAACGGGCATGATCGGTCTGTTCCCGGATCATCTTGTACAGATTGGCGAGCACCCGGGCCTCATGCCGGTCGTTATAGCAGTAGAAAAGGGTCGTATCGCCTGAAGTCCGGGTTCGCACCACATCATACATCGACCAATGATAAAGGAATTCCTTGCCCCTGTTCAGCCAACGGATACCGGAGGGTTGACCGGCGACTACACGAAACAGGACCAATTGGTTATCGGGGACCTGCGGCAGGATATTTTCACGAATCTTTTCGGCAACCATCTCCCGGTCGAGGCTCATGACCAGAAAATAACCGAAGTAGCTGTAAGAAAGGAAGGCGACCAGGAGTATCGCACAGGCTTTTTTCATCCTGCAAAAAGTAACAATGGCGTTCTGCTGGTCAAAAGTAGAAAGAAATATCATTTCCCCGCCGTGCCGGCTGAAAAATCATTAAGGACCTATGCCAGAGGTCGTTTACCCCGGTCTTACACACAGTACCGGGACTTTTGCATGGTTCAGGATCTGCTGTGAAAAGGGACCGATAAAGAATTCACCCCTGGTTTTGTCGATCGTGGCGATGATCACGATCAGGTCGGCATGACGCTTTTGCGCTACTTCGAGTATCTTGTCGGCATAGTTGTGGCATCGCTGAAAGGAGACGTCATACGGTACCTTGTCCTCCTCCAGGCGCCTCTCCATCTCTTCCTCCAGGTTATACACCTCGCTTACCGATTCGGGATCCGATTCCATACTCAGCCCCAGGATGTGCATCATCGGCTGATCAGTAAGGATGATGGGCCGGGTCACCTCGTACTTCTTCAGGGCATCGGGAACGAGCCGGATGGGAAAGAGGATATTCCGGAAGGTGGACCAGTCGCCTTCCCCGGGAACGGTGAGGACCGGGAACTGCGTGTGCTTGATCACCCGGTACGCCGTAGATCCGATGAAGAACCGGCGAAAACCCGACGCTCCGTGTGTCCCGATCAGCACCAGGTCGGGCCCTGCCTCCCTGATGGTCTTGACGATTTGTTTCACCACCTCCCCGTAGGATACGATCTCATCGACCGGGATCTGGTACTCCTCCCGGATGCGATCGCCCAGGTGGTGCAGTTGCGCTTTGGCGGCCTGCTTCATCTCCGCCGTATAGCTCTGGGCCGGATGGAACTCGGCCATCGGCGTGTATTCCGGGGCATCCCTGACCACATGTAGCAGGGTCAGTGCGGCATGATGTTTCCGGCAGAGTGCCGAAGCAGTGTTGACGGCATTTTCCGAAAGATCCGAATAATCCGTCGCAACCAGAATTTTCGTGAAAGAATTGTTTTCCATGGCTGACAGATGTTAAAATCCGGTTTTCTCAAAGATACGGAAAATAAAGGAAAGAATCAAGTCCTGCCGGGGAATGGCGACCCGGAAAGGGTGTCCGTTCGCCCTAGTCTTGCAGGCAACGGACCGGGAAACCGTCGGAGCGGATGGCCGGGTAAAGGGCTACGGAATAGTTTTGCTGGTTGAGGCCGTGCGAAAGGGCGCGGGCGGGGCCGGTGGCCGTGGAGGTCCATTCAAGGGTTGCAAACCCGCCGAAACTCCAGGTCTGGTTAAGGTACGCCACCCCGCCCGACAGGGAGTTGAACGGGGACAGAACCGGATGGGTGAGGTACACTCCTGCCCGGCCAAACCCGTAATAAACGTCACACAGCGTGGCCCACTCCCCATCGGAGGGTACATGCCAGCCCGGCGGGCACAATCCCTGCGACTCGTTCTCCGTTTCATAATTCATCAGTTCATCCCACTGGTAGAGTCCCCCGTAACGGGTACATCCGTCGTCCAGATTTCCGTAGCAATACTTTTCAGCCACACAGTTGTCATACTGACCCTGGCTGAACGGGATCCGGGTTCCGCGGTCGAGGTTGGCCGTCATCCAGCACTGCGACCCGATCCGGGCCGTCGGATAGCTCTTCCCGTCGCGAATATCAGTCAGGTTCTGTCCACAGGTGAACGCCGGGGCCTCCGCGACCCGGATCAGGCCCGTGGCACTGGATCCGCAACCCATCGTGTTGGTAAAAAGGTAGGTGATGATATGGACACCCGGGCCGGCCAGGAAGGGATCAAAGAAACCGGTGACGGAATTTACCCCGGGCCCCGACCAGGTACCGTTGAGCGGAATCCCTCCCTTCAACCGGAAGGGTTTGCCGCTCACCAGGGTCAGGGTATCGTGACACGGGGCGAATGAGACCGCCGGCAACGGAAGGATGGAAGGGAAACAGGGCAGACCGGTCACGGGGTTTGCGACCAGGCATTCGAGTGAGGATGTGACGGTACAGGTAACCGCATCCCCTCCCGCCGGAGTGTAGACATACGTTGCATTGGTTGCTTGGGTTATAGTGGTTCCGTTCACCATCCATTGAAAGGCGGGACTTGGACCGCCATTTATGGCGGTCGCCGTAAAGGTGACCGGCGTCCCCGCACATACCGGGCCAGCGGAGGCAGTGATCGTCACACCCAGTACATCCCGTGGATAGGCGGTCATGACGATTGTATCGGAACGGGCCGGATTGTTACGGATGCACCGGGTTAACGAAGAGGTTACCAGGCAACTTACCCGATCTCCGTCGACCGGAGAATACGTGTATGTTTCATTGCTGGCATTGGTTGCATTGGTTGCATTCACTTTCCATTGAAAGGAAGGATTTGGACCGCCATGTATTGCGGTCGCCGTAAAGGTGACCGGCATCCCCTCGCAGACAGGGTTTACCGACGGGGCGATGGACACACCTACCGAATCGCCCGGCAAAACGGTCACAGGAACATTGACAACCGGTCCGGTACAATTTCCGGCCTGAGGGGTAATGGTGTAGGTCACCACCCCGGGAAGGGCCAGGTTGTTTGACAACGACTGGCTGATGAGGGCGCCCGTGCCCGGGGAAAAGCCGCTTACGTTACCCTGCGTCAACGCCGCGGTCCAGTGGTAGGTGGCGGAAGGGAGGCCCGAGGCAAGCATGATATGGGTGGTGTCGCCCGAGCAGAGCGTATCGTACGGCGGCGTGGGGGTGACCAGGGGAACCGGGGCCAGGAAAAGCTGCACGGTATCCCTGCCTTCACAACCATTTTCGAGCAGTACACTGACGCTGTATATTCCGGGATGCGTGGTCCGGAAAACAGCCGTCGTACCGGTTATCGTATCGGCCGTCACATTCTTCCAGGTAATGGTGCAGTCGCTGCAGGGGGGCACGCTGAATACGACGGTATCCCCGTTGCAGATGGTGGTGTCGGGCCCCAGGTCGATGTTGGGAGTGAAACCAGGGTGAACGATTTTCACGGTCGTATCCCTTCGCAGGTCGTTATGCAACACGATGAGGGTGACGGCGTAGCTCCCCGTATCGGAGAAGGCATGCACCGGGCCGGCCAGCGTTGAGGTATTGGTGGCTCCCGACGGAGGATCGTCGAAATTCCAATGGATGGAATCGGCCGGGTGCCAGATGTCGGAAGAGAACTGCACGGTAAGATCGTCGCACAGCACATCGAAATGCATGTACGCTTTATACTTCTGCACGAACTGCGGGAATCCGTCGGCATGGTTCCCGGGATTAAGCGGGAATCCTGCCCGGGCAAAGTTGCATCCCGTGCCGCGAACCGACGGATTATTAATTATCTGGAGTGTATCCCATCCGTCGGGCGTGAAATAGATCTTCCAGTCGGAAGCCATCTGGGGCCGGGAATGGTGCCGGGAGGCGACCCCGACATCCATCATCCCGGCCACGAATTGGGCTGAATCAGCCGCATTGATGTCATACTGGTAAATGTTGACATGGTTGATGTCGTATTGCCCGGCCAGGTATATCA
>DAONFN010000071.1:0-10869 GCA_035403625.1 Bacteroidales bacterium | reverse complement strand
ACAGACGTTTTATTCAACAAAAGGTCTGAGCGACTTTATCGATTACCTCGACGAAACCCGCGAAAAGCTGATGCCAGAGCCTATCTGCATCGAAGGCGAGAAGAACAATATTCCGGTGGAGATTGCTATGCAATACAACACCTCGTTCTCCGAAAATATTCACTCTTACGTTAACAACATCAACACCCACGAAGGCGGCACCCACCTTGCAGGTTTCCGCCGCGGGCTTACAAGGACGTTAAAGAGTTATGCCGAAAAATCCGGCATGCTCGATAAGATAAAATTCGATATCAGTGGCGACGACTTCCGCGAAGGGCTCACCGCAATTATCAACGTGAAGGTGCAGGAACAAGAGTTCGAAGGAGAGACCAAGACCAAACTCGGCAATACCGAAGTGATGGGAGCCGTTGATACCCTGGTAAGCGAACTTTTAACCTATTACCTCGAAGAACACCCCCGCGAAGCACGCACCATCGTAAACAAGGTTATCCTTGCCGCCACTGCCCGCCATGCTGCCCGCAAGGCACGCGAACTGGTACAGCGTAAGAACGTACTTTCCGGCTCGGGGCTGCCTGGCAAACTGAGCGATTGCTCCGAACGCGATCCCGCGCTTTGCGAACTCTACCTCGTGGAGGGCGATTCCGCAGGCGGCACGGCCAAACAGGGCCGCGACCGCCGCTTCCAGGCCATCCTCCCGCTGCGCGGCAAGATCCTCAACGTGGAGAAAGCCATGCAGTACAAGATCTTCGACAGTGAAGAGATCAAGAACATCTTCACCGCCCTGGGCGTAACCATCGGCACAGAGGAGGACAGCAAGGCACTGAACCTCGACAAGCTGCGTTACCACAAGATCGTGATCATGACCGATGCCGACGTCGACGGAAGCCATATTGCCACCCTGATCCTTACGTTCTTCTTCCGGTACATGAAAGAACTGATCGAAAACGGACATGTCTATATCGCCACACCGCCGCTTTACATGATCAAGAAAGGAAACGTGCAACGGTACTGCTGGACCGAGGAGGAACGGCAGGCAATCGTCGCCGAACTGAGCAACGGCAGAGAGACAGGGGTCCACGTGCAGCGGTATAAGGGTCTCGGAGAAATGAACGCCGAGCAACTCTGGAACACTACCATGAACCCCGAATTCCGCACCTTGAGACAAGTGACGATCGAAAACGGCACGGAGGCCGACCGCATCTTCAGCATGCTGATGGGCGATGATGTCCCCCCAAGACGCGAGTTCATCGAAAAAAATGCACGCTACGCCAATATCGACGTCTGATCTGCGTTGATTTAATTTACCCTAACTATGTCCCGGAAAAAGTCAGTGTACCTGATCGCCGCATTGTTGTTGCTGGCGATCATCGCCTATTTCCTCTTTGGGAGGAACAACAAAAGCGAACAGATCACGGCCACCGTCAAACTCGGGGACTTCCCCATCGAGGTGACTACCACGGGGGAACTCATTGCCAAGAGTTCCGAGAAGATCTACGGTCCGCAAGGGCTCCGGCAGATCCAGATCTGGCAGGTCAAGATCCAGGACATCATTCCGGATGGCACGGTGGTCGATTCAGGCCAGTATGTCGCTACCCTCGACCGTACCGAGATCTCCAACAAGATCAAAGACGAAGAGACCAATCTGGAGAAGCTCGAAAGCCAGATGACCAAGACACGGCTCGACACCTCCCTCGAACTCCGGAGCGCCCGTGATGAACTGATCAACCTCAAATATTCACTGGAGGAAAAGAAGATCACCCTCGAGCAGTCCAAATACGAACCACCCGCCACCATCCGCCAGGTAGAAATCGACCTGGAAAAAGCCCAGCGCACCTTCGAACAGTCGGAGAAGAACTACAAACTCCGCTACCAGAAGGCGGTGGCCAACATGCAGGAGGTTTCCGCATCGTACAACCAGGCCCAGCGTAAACTGCAGCAGATGCAGGATGTACTCAAGCAATTCAATGTGCTCGCACCCAAGGCCGGGATGGTGATCTACAAGCGCAACTGGGACGGCAGCAAGATGGGTATCGGGGCGACCATGAACGCCTGGGAGAACGTGGTGGCTGAACTGCCAGATCTGTCCGAGATGATCTCCAAGACCTATATCAACGAGATCGATATCAGCAAAGTCAAGGTAGGACAGCCGGTCAAGATCGGGATCGATGCCTTCCCGGAAAAGAAGTTCACAGGGAAGGTGGTCGAGGTGGCCAACATCGGAGAACAACTCCAGAGTTCCAACGCCAAGGTGTATGAAGTCCGGATCGTCGTCAACGAGTTCGATTCCATCCTGCGACCGGCCATGACGACTAAAAACAACATCCTCACCAGCACCATCGACAGCGTCCTGTTTGTGCCAATCGAATCGATTTTCAACAACGATTCAGTCACTTTCGTCTACCGGAAGAGCGGCCGCTCAGTCAGCAAGCAACAAGTGGTGGTGGGCCCGTCGAATGAGAATGAGATCGTTATCCGTGCCGGCCTGGAAAAAGACGATGAGGTGCTGCTCGTACCTCCCGAAAAAGCGGAAAAGCTCAGCATCGAACTCCTTCCCAAAGAGATCGTCGATAAGTATAAGGAGAAAACACCTCCCGGCCAACCGGCGAAAGCCCACTGCAGAGACACCGGGAAAGTGGTTACTCCCCCGCCTGCCCCCAAGAAGTAACCCTATGTCCAGCCCCGTAATTTTAATGTGTCATTGTTAATTACCCCCGTATGCTGGAACGTTACAAATACATCTTCAACATCGCACTGGAAGCGGTGTTTCTCAATAAATTCCGGTCGGTACTGACCGCCCTGGGGATCATCTTCGGCGTGGCTGCCGTCATCACCATGATGGCGATCGGAAACGGGGCGAAAAAGGTGATCCTCGACCAGATGAAACTGGTAGGGGTCAACAACATCCTGATCATGCCCAAATCGGAGAAGAAGAGCACCTCCGACAAATCCGCGGGCGATGCCTCCTCCGGCTCCTCCTCCCAATCCGAAGATAAGAACAAGGACAAATACACCCCGGGTCTCAGCCTCAAGGATGCAGAGGCGATCCGGCAGATCATCCCGACAGTATCCACCATCAGCCCAGAGGTCATTTATGAGACCGATATCCTGAAAGACGGCATCCGGACCAAGGCCAAATGCACCGGGATCACCCCCGACTTCTTCCGGGTATTCAACCTCGAATTACAGGAAGGCCAGATGTTCAACAACGAGCAGTTGAAGGATGGAAAACCTGTTTGTATCATCGGCCCTGTGCTTAAATCCAAATTCTTTCCCGCTGAAAACGCGGTCGGGAAAGACATTAAAGTCGGTCCGATCTGGCTGAAGGTGATCGGGGTGCTGAAAAAACGGGAAGTCAGCCAGACCAGCATCGACAACCTGGGGATATCCGATTACAACAACACCATCTATGCTCCCATCCAGACCCTGCTGCGCCGGTTTAAAGACCGTTCGGTGATCACGTCGTCATCGCTGCACGGGAGTACGATGTTCTCCGATGGATTCAGCACCATGTTCGTGAGTGGTTCAGACGAGATGGATAAAACCTCCGGCCAGATCGATAAAATCGTGGTGCAGGTGAAAGAGAGCGGCCAGATCACTCCTACCGTAGAGGTGCTGAAAAAGATGATGCTGCGCCGGCATGCAGGCGTCGATGATGTGGAGATCCGGGTACCCGAACTGCTGCTGAAACAGGAACAACGGACCAAGGACATTTTCAATATTGTATTAGGGGCCATCGCCAGCATTTCGCTCCTGGTGGGAGGTATCGGCATCATGAACATCATGCTTGCTTCGGTGATGGAACGCATCAAGGAGATCGGGATCCGCAGGGCCATCGGGGCGACACGACGCGACATCATCTTCCAGTTCCTCATGGAAGCCACCCTGCTGAGCATCACCGGAGGCATGATCGGAATCATCCTGGGTCTTGGACTCTCCTATGCCGTCATGAAGCTGACCAGTATCCTCACCATTGTCTCTCCTCTTTCGGTTTTTATCTCCTTCGGCGTCTCCGCCTCCGTCGGGATCATTTTCGGTTATATGCCGGCCAAACGGGCTGCCGCACAGGATCCTGTCGAATCCCTCAGACATGAATAACATGAAGTTCCGCCTACCAGCTCTCTTCCTTATCGTCGTGGCGCTTGCCACAGGTGCATACCAGGCTCCGGCCCAGCAGGCGGCCTACCCGCACATCCTGACCCTGGCCGACGCCATCGGAATCGCCAAGACACAGTCGCCCGACGCCCTGATCGCCCGGCAAACCTTCCGGAAAAGCTACTGGGAATACAGGTCGTACAAAGCATCCAACCTTCCTTCGCTCACGCTTACGGCTAACGTCCCGAGCATCAACCAGAGCATCACCCCATACATGCAGCGGGACAGCAACCGGATCTTCCGGGTTTATGCCAAAACACAAAGCATTTCCGAGGACGTAAACCTCGCACTGACCCAGAAGATCGGGATCACCGGCGGAACCATCTCCATCAACTCCTCCCTGAGCGGCAACCATGACAAAAGCTCTCCAAAACTAGATCCTTACCTGAGCGTACCGGTAAACATAGAGCTCAACCAACCCTTGTTCTCCTATAATGCCTGGCGATGGGACCGGAGGATCAAACCTCTCTCCTACTCCCTGGCCAAGCGTAAATACCTGGAGGATTGCGAACAGATCTCCATCACGGCGACCGAATACTTCTTCAACCTGCTGGAAGCTCAGATCGAGAACAAGATCGCGATGACCAACCTGAAGAACTACGATACCCTTTACCGAATCGCCAAAGGCAGGTACCAGCTCGGAAAGATCGCAGAGAATGACCTGCTTCAGCTCGAACTTAGCTTTTTAAAAGCACAGGCGGCCGTGGAGAATGCCAATCTGGCCCTCGACAACGCGCAGTTCAGGTTCAAATCCTACCTCCGGCTGCAGGATTCCTTGTCGGTCGTCCTCCTGCCCCCTGCCGAGATCAACTTCGCGAAAATAAATCCCGACCAGGCCGTGACATTGGCTTCCGACAACTCCTCCACCTCACTCGATTTCAAAAAGCGGTTGCTGGAAGCCGCCAGCGCCGTAAATTTCGCCAAACTCGACGGCCGGTTCGATGCCAGGCTCCATGCCCTGGTGGGGCTGCAACAATCGGGCGCCACAATTCCCGACACCTACGTCAAACCCCAGGATCAACGACAGATGTCGCTGGGCGTCACGATCCCGATTCTCGACTGGGGAGTCGCCCGGGGCCAGATCAAAATGGCCCAGTCGCAGGAAGAGATCGTAAAAAACTCAGTCGAACAGGAGGTTATCGACTTCAAGCGCAATGTGTATCTGAAAGCGGTCGAATTCAATATGCAGCAGAAACAACTCACGATCGCGGCTAAATCCGACACCGTGGCACGTAAAAGTTATGAGGTGATCAAAGGCCGGTACCTCATCGGCAAGATCAACAGCATCCTCGACCTGAACAATGCTCAGATGGAAACCGATAACGCAGAAAAAAACTATTATTTTGCGCTTCAGACCTATTGGAAAAGCTATTTCCAGATCCGCAAGATGACCCTCTTCGATTTTAACCGGAATGAAGCGCTGCGGTTCGACCTGCAGGATGTAAAATAATTGCCGGGATCCGCCTGCGACTATTCATACTACTTCTAAATAATCCCTATCTTTGCAAAAAAGATTAACCATTCATTAAAATCAATCATTATGTCAGTATTAGTTGGAAAGAAAGCTCCGCATTTTGAAGCGGAAGCCGTGATCAACGGCGGCGAATTCACCGATAAATTCTCCCTTGCCCAGTTCATTGGCAAGAAACATGTGATCTTCTTCTTTTATCCGCTCGATTTCACCTTTGTTTGTCCCACCGAGATCATCGCCTTCCAGGATAAGATGGCCGAATTCGAGGCACGGAACGTTGCTGTGGTCGGTTGCTCGGTTGATTCCAAATTCTCACACTGGGCGTGGCTCAACACCGAACTGAAAAACGGGGGTATCAAAGGGGTAAAGTTCCCGATCGTATCCGACCTTTCAAAGACCATTTCAGCCAATTACGATGTACTGGCCGGCGAATACGGATACAATGAAGACGGCACCATGGAGTTCGAAGGCGGACCGGTCGCTTACCGCGGTCTGTTCCTGATCGACAAGCAGGGTATCGTTCGTCATCAGGTAGTCAACGATCTGCCGCTTGGCCGCAGCGTTGATGAAGCCCTCCGCATGGTCGACGCGCTCCAGTTCTTCGAAGAGAACGGCGAAGTGTGCCCGGCCAACTGGCACAAGGGCGATGCCGGCATGAAGGCATCTGCCGAAGGGGTTGCCGAGTATCTCAGCAAACACTGACCGGTACCCGGGTGATGAACCTGAAACAGCAGGGGCGGATGATGAATCCGCCCCTGTTTTTTTTGCATCTTTGTGGCCTGGTGTTGATAAGCCTATGGTCCCCGGGATACGTAAAAAACTGACTTCCCCAGATTTCCTGCTCTTTTCCGGGTTGGTGTCGCTGAACCTGATCCTGAAAGGAATTTACCTGGGAGCCAACTCAATCGCAGGCGATGAACCCTTCTCGATCTATTTTGCGCAGATGGGCGTCAGCGATCTTATCTCCTGCCTGAAAGACGGCAACAACCCTCCCTTGTTCGAAATCCTCCTCCATTACTGGATCCGGATGTTCGGGATCACCCCGGTGGCGGTCAGAACTCTGCCGATGGTCTTCAGCGCACTGACCGCCGGCATCATTTACCGGATCGGCGCTGACCATTTCGGAAAACCCTCCGCGATCATCGCCGCGCTCCTCTTTACCTTCTCCAATTACCACACGGGGTTTGCCCATGAAACCCGGGTGTATTCCCTCTTTGCGCTTTTGACGGTCACCTCCATGGCCGGCTTCCTGCGCATGGCCTCCGGAAGGAACACGCGGTCTGCTTTCGTGTGGATGACCCTCTCGAACATCCTGCTGGGATATGCCCATTACCTCGGCTTCGCAGTCGCCATTCTCCAGGCAATAGTCCTGCTGCTATCACGGGAAGTGCGAAACCGCGCGGGGAAGGCTCTATTTGTTTCGCTGGTTCTTTGCCTGGCAGTGGCTTCCCCGTCCTTGCTCACAGCAGCGGTCCGGTTCCGTCAATCGGCTGCCGGAGGCACATGGGTGCCGCCTTCCTCCTGGGAAGATCTGTACACCATGCTCTGGCGTTGGTCCAACGCGCCTGTAACCACCGTCCTCATCCTCGCATTCCTCATGGCCGCTGCCGGTAAAGCATGGAGCAGCAAATCGTTTCGGCCGGCGCTTCCGTTGAAGATCCTCCTGACCTGGTTTTTCCTGCCGTTCCTGGCCATGCACCTGATCTCCCTCAGGAATTTTCCCTACCATGTACCCATGTTCCTCGACCGGTATGTGGTCTTTATCTCTCCAGCCTTTTACCTCCTGGTCGGGGGGGCATGCAGCTACCTCGCGGGAAAAGCCATCCTTTTCCGGATAATTTCCGTCGCACCCGTGATCGTAATGCTCGGCACCTTCAGACCCGACGTCAGTAACAAAAGGGAGGTGGAACCGCTGATGAAGGAAGTGCAATCCAGGAAAGACGAAAAGACGGCAGTATGCTTTTGCCCGTCTGCCTTCCGCTATAACTTTCTCTATTATTACGATCCGGGAACATTCCGGTCGACGGCTCTCGACCCGTCCGGGAAGCTGCTTCAGGCGTACTTCCTGGCCCATAAGATCTACCCGGCCGATCACGCAGGAGAACTCCGCACCGATTCGGTTTCGAGGGTGTTATACCTCGATGCCGGCGCCGATTTTGCCTCTCCCGGGAACAACATCCTGAACGACCTGACTGCCCGGATGGGCACGCCGGTGAAGGCCGAATTCCCTGAAATCTTCAAATTATACGTGTTCGAGAACCGGTAATGACCGGTTACATTGTCTTCGCCTCGTTCCAGTAAACATCCATTTCGGCCAGGGTCATTTCGTGCAACGACCGCCCCGCTTCCCGGGCCTTGTCCTCGAGGTGCCGGAACCGCTTGATGAATTTGCGGTTGGTGGATTCCAGGGCATCTTCGGGGTTTACTTCGATAAAGCGGGCGTAGTTGATAACGGCGAACAGCAGGTCACCCAACTCCTCTTCCCGGCGCTGATGCGAAGCGCGTGTTTCCACCATCTCCTTCAGCTCATTCAGTTCTTCCAGGAGTTTTTCCCAGACCTGCTCGGGCTTCTCCCAATCGAAACCCACTCCGCTGGCTTTCTCCTGGATCCGGAACGCTTTGACCATGGCCGGCAATCCTGTCGGGACGCCCGAAAGCACCGACTTATTCCCCTTTTCCTGCAATTTGATCCGCTCCCAGTTATCGTGGACTTCTCGGGCATTTTTCACTACCACATCACCGAAAATGTGCGGATGACGATGGATCAGTTTGGCACAGATATTATCCAGAACATCCTTGATATCAAATGCGTTCGTTTCAGAGGCGATTTTCGAATAAAAGACGATGTGCAGCATCAGGTCACCCAGCTCTTTCTTGACCGAATCGAGATCGTTCTGCAGGATCGACTCCGAAAGTTCATAGGTCTCCTCGATCGTCAGGTAGCGGAGCGATGGGATAGTCTGTTTCTGGTCCCACGGACATTTCGCCCGCAGTTCATCCATAATTTCAAGTAGTTTGCGAAAAGCGGCGATTTTTTCCTCCATAAAATAATTTTCGGCAAAAATAAGCAATTCGCTTTGACCGCGTTCTATTCAAAGACCATGCAATTTACGGGAAAGGATAAATCGCGCTACATTTGCGGTTCACTCTCCTTCCGATCCAGTTGATCCGAACCCTGAACCACCGGCCTTCCCGACTGAAATCCGCAGTGACCGCCCTGTTGCTCCTGATGGCATGGCCGCTGGCAGCGCAGTTCCGGCACCGGCTGTTCACCCCCAACCTCATCTTTGAAGGAAAAGTCCATTACGGCTTTCTCTATGCCCAGCACCTGGAACTGGAACTCTATAACGGTCATTTCCCAGCCTTCGAGATCATCGCCGAAAAACTTACCTACGGGAAACATGCCTGGGAGAGGGCGTACAACTACCCCATCATCGGGGCCTCGCTGTTTTACTGCGGTATCGGCAATCATCCCTCGCTTGGCAGCGCCACAGCCCTGATGCCGTTCATCAACTTTCCTCTTGCAAAGTCGAAAATCGTTACTATAGGCTTCCGGCTCGGGCTGGGAATCGGGTACATCTCTCACCCTTTCGACCGGATCACGAACTATCGAAACCTGGCTATCGGATCCCACCTGAATGCCGCCGTCAACCTGATGGCGGAAGCACGATTCAGGATCAACTATTACCTTACTGTCACCGGAGGAGTCAGCCTCCAGCATTTCTCCAACGGGTCACTGAAACTGCCCAACTACGGGATCAACCTCCCCCTGGCCCATCTGGGCATCGCCTACCGCCCGTTCAGGGAGAACCAGAATATCGACGACCGCTTCCTCGCCCCTACTGAACCCTTTTCCGCCATCCTCCGGCGTTCGTTCGAGATCAATATCGGAGGCCTGGCCGGGTATAAAAACATGAAAGCGGTTTACGGTAAAACCTTCTGGGTGACGCATTTCTACGGCAATTCGTTTATCAGGGTCAGCCCGAAAAGTAAATTTGGGATCGGTATCGACTGTTCCTACGACCCCTCGCATGTCACAGTCCTGGAAAAGAAGGGAATCCCGGTCGAAAACCGGTTCAGTGTCGTCCGACCCGGGGTGAATGGCGCCTATCAGTTGGTCATGGCCGACCTGGCCTTCATCTTCAACCTGGGGTGTTATCTGGGAGGCAAAGAGAAAAGCAACGGACCTCTGTATGAAAAGGTCCAGGTGCAGTATGGCTTAACCAAAGAACTATTTGCTGCCGTCATGCTGAAAGTTCACTGGGGCAGGGCCGATTACATCGGATGGGGGATCGGTTACCGCTTTGATGTCGTTTACGGAAAAAAATTGGTGCGATGAAAAAGATCTTTACGGGAATCTCGATGACCCTCATCCTGCCAGGATTGTTTCTGCTCCCTTCCTGCAGCAAAGACGGAGGGCGCTGCCTGACCCCGGCCGGCCGCGTGATCACCCAGGTCAGGGAGGTGTCCGGCTTCGACAGCATCCGCGTGCTCGACAATATCAACGTGATCCTCTCACCGGGCAGCGAACCGCGTGTCACGGTGGAAGCCGGTGAGAACATCATCGGCGGGATCACTACCGAAATCGTCGGCCGTGAGCTTGTCCTGCGTAACACCAACACCTGCAACTGGCTTCGGAGTTATTCCAGCCCGCATGATGTAAGAGTAACTGCTACCAGCCTGCTCAAGATCCATTACGACGGCTCGGGAAATATCAGCTGCACCGACACCATCCGGTCGGGATATCTGAAGATCGACCTATGGAGTGGGTGCGGCACCATCGATCTGAAAATCAATGTGACAAACGGTTTTTTTCTGCAGCACATGGGGACCGCCACGATGGAGCTTTCCGGGATATGCAACGTGAGCAGCGTCTTTGCGGGTGATTACGGCCTGCTCCGGCTGGATCGCCTGAGAACCGGATATACGTTTGTGACCAACAGCAGCAGCAACGATTGCTACGTCAATGCCAACCATGCGCTCGACGCAACCATTACCTCTATAGGAAATATCTACTATTCAGGTGATCCCGGGGAGATCAAGTATTCGATCACGGGAAGTGGCCGTCTGATCAGGCAATAGACCTTCCGATCAGTAGGCGCGGGCGAAGAGGACCCGCTGAACGGAGGGGCGTCCCGAATAGATACAAGTACCATCTTCGGGTGGATTTCCAAGGGGAATGACCCGGATGGTTGCTTTTGTTTCCTCTTTGATCTTTTCTTCCGTTTCAGGCGTTCCGTCCCAGT
>DAONFN010000070.1:0-10919 GCA_035403625.1 Bacteroidales bacterium | reverse complement strand
TCGATCACGGTCATCCGGATCGCCCCGCTCTTGACCTGGCCG
Organism: Bacteroidales bacterium; assembly: GCA_035403625.1. GTDB lineage: Bacteria > Bacteroidota > Bacteroidia > Bacteroidales > FEN-979 > CAIVAT01. Next base: position 10,877 of record DAONFN010000070.1, on the reverse strand, counting down.
GCAAAATAGGTGTCGAGTGTTTTCCGCGTATTGGCTTCGATGGCCATGCAGGTCGGACACCGCCGGGTACCATGGAAATAGAATACCTCCAGCTTCTTCGACTGGGTTTGTGCGGGAAGTGGTGTCCATGCGATCAGATTCAGCATCAACACCAGAAATAGAAACTTCTTCATTGCTTCGTTCCGTTGGTTTTACATCGAATGTTTCAGGATAATTTCTTTCAGTTCAGCTACGTCCGGCACCCGGCCGCTCACGACCACCTGTTCGTCAATGACCAGTGCAGGGGTTCGCAATATCTTGTATTCCAGAATTTTTACGATATCCCAGACTTTTTCCACCCGAGCGTTATTCCCGAGTTCATCCACAGCCCGGAGAACGTTTTTTTCCAGGGTATGACAGGTGGGACATCCCGTGCCCAAAACTTTGATCTCCATGTCTATTCACATTTTACTAGGACCGACCGTTGCGAACTCTCCCAAAAGTGGCCGAAAATGTCCTGCGCCTTTTTCCATGCCTCGGGCTCGATGCAATACCGGATTTTAGGTGCTTCGATGCTCCCCTGGATCAAGCCGGAATCCTTGAGTTCTTTCAGGTGTTGTGAAACCGTGGCCTGTGCGATCGGAAGTTCGTCCACAATCCTGCCGCAATAGCAGGTGTCCATCGAAGCCAGCAGTTTGAGAATGGCTACCCGGGCCGGATGGCTCAACGCCTTTGCGAACCGGGCGATCAGGACTTCATCCTCTTTGTAATCGGTACTTCTGTATGCCATCTTTCATTGTTTATCGCAAATATACGATAAATTCAATTTCACCATGATCCGGCCCGGATTTTTCGGTTATTTTTGTACCCGTCAAACCATCCGGATTCGGTTGCAATCGATGCTGGCCGGATTTCGTTCCTCTTTCAAATGAACCCTCAAACCATGAAGAACCTTCTCCCCTTCCTCCTTGTTTTCACCGTCATCGCCGGATATTCACAGGAACCTGCATCCCGGAAAAAGAGTAGCTGCAGTGATCCCAGGACGTTACCGGTGCTTTGGCAGCAAACCTCGGCCGAATACCGGGCGCTTTGCTACCAGGCATTCAACCTGGCCACCCTCCGGATCCGGGAGATACCGGCTAAGGAAGCACGGGCCGGCAACCTGGCCATCGTCACCGATCTCGACGAGACGATCCTCGACAACAGTTGCGGAGAGGCGCAGGACATCCTCGATCGCCGGTCGTATTCGTCGGCAGGCTGGAAAGAATGGACGAAGATGCATGCGGCAACGGCACTTCCGGGCGCTGCAGAATTCCTCCGGTACGCCCATTCCTGGGGCATCACCATCTTCTATATAACAAACCGGGACACGAGCGAAGCGGCAGGAACCCTGGAAAACCTCAAACAGCTTTCCCTTCCGAATGCGGATGATTCCCACCTGTTGTTGATGGCAGGCATTTCCTCAAAGGAGGATCGGCGGCAACGTGTGATGCAAAAGTACCGGATCGTTATGCTGCTGGGAGACAACCTGAACGATTTTGCATCAGTGTTTGAGAAAAAGCCGGTGGATGAACGCAAAAGCGAAACCGACCGGGTGAAAGACGAATGGGGCGGCAAATTCATCGTGCTTCCCAACAGCACATACGGTGAATGGGAGAATGCCCTGTATGGATATCGCCACGGGCTTCGGCCCGAAGAGAAGGACTCCCTGCGTTACTCGCATCTGCAGGGCTTCAGGGGAAAGTGATCCGGGTTCCCTACCTCTTTTTTTGAAGATACAGGGCGCTTTGTCCGTCGAATTCGGTGGCATGATCATACCGGAAGATACGGAAGCCGGAACGTTCGAGCAGGGCGAACAGGTACTCCTTCCTGTATTGCACAACGTGCAGCGGCCCCGAACACCGGATGCCGCAATTCGCCGGGTTGTACGTAACTCCGGGCCCATCGTCAGACACAAACGTTGTGAAGAAAGCTAACCCGTCGTCCTGCAGGATCCGGTTGAATTCCCTCAGGTAGATCATCATATCCTCCTCGGTCGTATGGGAGAACACGGAGAACAGGTAGATGATATCAAAACCTGCGTCGGGAAATGGAAAACGGTAAAGATCGCCGAGTTTTCCCCCCCGGAGGTTATATCGCTCATTGTAGATATTCAGGTGAAGAAACCTGAAGTCGGGCCGGTGCTTCGCAATGTATTTCCGGCACCAGCGGATCGAGGGTTCATCGACGTCGATGCCCGTGTAGTCCATCCTCCCTCCGATCCGGATAATGCCGGTCGGAAGGCGTCCCATGCCGCACCCCAGGTCGAGTATCCGGCTGCCGGGTTGCCCCTGTAAGGGACCGGTCAACCGTTTGGCCTCCTTTTCGGCCGATTCCAGGTAGAGGCGATAGGTGGCGAACGTCGGGCCGGCCAGCGACATGGTCCTGGATGGGATCACACTGCCGTCGACCCTCACGGAAGCCGGAAACAACCACCTGGCCATCTCCCGGAGGGACTTCCGGATAACGTGTTTATATTCACCAATCTGGTTTCCTTTCATAATGCAACTTTTATCCTGAGCGATCCGGCCTGCACTTTTACGGACCTGATCAGCCGAAGTATATTTGAGCCAGGCTGTCTGCCTGTATGTGACCGCATGAAGGAGGGCAATCCCCGTTGACGCTACCAAATATAGGTTAATTCTCAAGTTAAAACAATCGGGGGCAGGGATATTTCAATCACCGGAAATCCGGAAGCCATGAATGGTCTTTCATCCGGCTCCGGGGCAAACACACCGGGCAAACCTCGGCGTTTACCGAGCCATTGGCCAATGACGCCGAAAAGCGTTTCTTTCACAGGTACCGAGGGTGCTTTCTGCATACCTTTACATCGTGTTTCCGAATGGGAAAAAATGGCTTATTCCCCTCCTGCTGACCGGGGGGTTGGTATTTGTCCTTTCGTTCAGGCAATTATCGGATCCCGACCTGGGGTTTCACCTGAAATACGGACAATGGATCAGCCTTAACCACCAGGCCCCTGACCGGGATGTGAGTACCTATACCGTATCGGGACACCGGTACACGGATCTGCAGTGGTTTTTCCAGTGGGTACTTTACCGGGTGTACCGGACGGGCGGATATCCGATGATCTCACTTTTTTTCTGCCTGTTATGTTGCGGGCTATTCCTGCTGTTTCTCATCCGGAGCCGGCAGGAGCGGATGCCGCTGCCGGTGACCACCGGGTGGCTCCTGGCAGCATTCCTGATCATCGACCCGAGGATCGCTCCCAGACCGGAAATCTTCACCTTTCTCTTTCTGGCTATCCTCCTGTGGGTACTGGATTCATACCTGTACCGAAAACGGAACAGGCTCTTTTTTCTTCCCCTGATCATGGTGGTCTGGTGCAACACCCATGCCTTGTTTGTATTGGGGCTGGTAGCCATGATTGTCGTTTTTGCCGGCGCCTGGCTCCAGGAGAAGAAGCCCGACAGGCAACTGCTGATCTGGGTGCCGGTCGCCATCCTGGCGTGCCTGCTGAATCCCTACGGTGCGGAAGGGTTCCGGTTCCCGCTTGAGCTTCTGACAAGGTTCGACCCGGGTAACCTCTTCAACCAGCATATCAGCGAATTCACCCCGTTCTTTTCCCAAAAGGAGTTTGAGCTGCGCGATTACCTGTTCCTTCTCATGCTGATCGCGACTATCGGGCTGATTTTCCTGCACCTCGATCATACCTCCCCTCATGAAATTGCCCTGGTGATCCTCACCGGAGGGCTCGGTCTGGTGTCGGTCCGAAACATCCCTCTCTTTGTGGTGGCCGGCCTGCCGGTCACCATCCGGCTGACCACCCGGCTGTTGCGCAGGTTCCCCTCTCCCGGCCGGATTGTCAACCGTCTTGCCTTCTCCCTGCTGGTCCTGGTGCCCGCGATGCTCATCCCTAGGGTCATCACCAACGCCTATTACCTGGACAGCAAATCCTTCAACAGGACCGGGTTGGGTGTCAATCCAACCCAACAACCCGTGGGTGCTTCCCGGTTCCTGGCGGCAAACAACCTCAATGGCCGGATCGTGAACAGTCTCGGGTTTGGCGGCTGGCTCTCGTGGGTTCTCCCGCAGCCTGTGTTTATCGACGGAAGACTGGAAGTCATGCAGGAATCGCTGTATCAGGAGATCGCCGACAGCTGGCAGGGAGGGCTTCCACGACTGGTGGAGCGTTACCAGCCGAGCCTGATTGTTTACAATCATTTGAGGTATTATCCGTGGACCATTCAGTTGCGAAGCATGAAGAACTGGCGGCTGCTCTACGCCGACGGTATGGCGGCAGTCTTTGCACGAAATGATTACCGGCGCGACATTCCCGAAATTTCTTTGCCGGAACAACCCGGCCCTTCCGATTCCCTTCGGTTGGTATCTGCCTTGCGATGGGTTGACGGGTTTTTCCGTCAGCCTGATTTCGCTGCCATCGACCGTCAGCACCTGGCCATGTTCAGGTCGGGGATGATGGCGGATCCGACCCGCCGCCGGGCGCGGTTTTGCTTCAACATGGCCAACGACCGCTACCGGAACAACGATGTGGCCGGTGCCCGGTTATACTACGACTCAGCGATCATTCTGAGTCCGGGATATGCCAAAGCCTACAACAACCGGGGCATTCTGCGGGTCGAAAAGATGCATGATCTTTCGGGGGCTCTGCACGATTTCACCACGGCGGTTGAGATCGACCCGGGGTATGCCGACGCCTGGTCAGGCTGCGGTTCCGTGAAGTTCATGATGCACGACACGACCGGTGCCTGTTCCGACTGGTTGCGGGCGCGGATGCTGGGGAGCACGCAGGCTTCCCGGCTGCTGAACCGGTTCTGCCTTCCGAAATGAATCCGAATGCCTTACCGGGTAACAACCTTCTTCCCTTTTTGAAGAATGAAATCGACTTCATGGTTTCCATCTCTCCAATAATTAAGCTCGTAACCATCTGTTAATGCATGGTTGAGAAGATGTATGCCGATCGTGGCGTCATCTGCCGATGCATAATGCCAGGGGTACGGGTAACTTTAAACAATAATATCTCAATACATTGAGTAAAATATCTCAGTATATTGAGTAAATTATTAGTAAATCCATGAAATCCTTATCCATATCGTACCCTTATTTTACCCGATAAATATCTGATGGGGGAAACCCACGCTGAAATACTTGTCTGATAAGGATGCTTGCTCTGACCGGTGCGAGGATGGATATCGGGGAAGCCCGGGAGATCTTCATCCGGCCTGTTCCGGGAATCAGACGAGTGAACTCAGCGAGGTGGCTGAGAGAATATCGTAGTTGACGTCGCGGATCTTTTTAAACACATGCCGGATCTTGCAAGTCGCTTCGTCTTTGCAGAATTCGCAGGGCTGGTAAGCCTTTTCGGAGATGCAGTACATCATGGCGATCGTCCCTTCAAAGTGACGGACCACCGTTACGAGTTTGATCTCATCCGGATGCTGCATCAGGTAATATCCACCCGCTTTCCCCTGGCGGCTGCCGACGATACCGAGCTTTTTCATTTCCTGCAGGATATTTTCCAGGAAACGCTGCGGTATGTTCTCGCTCCTGGCGATCTCGCTGACCAGGACGACGCCCCTGCCATACTCCCTGGCCAGTTTCGTGAGGGCCAGCATCGCATAGCGCGTCTTTTTCGACAATATCATCATCCTCTTTTACTTATTTCCTGTAAACGTTCCATGTCACGAATCACGATCTTTCTTCCTTCCAGGGAAAGGATCCCCTCCTTGTTAAACCGGGAGAGCGTGTGGATCACATTTTCATGAGAACAGGCGGCAAACTCGGCCAGTTCTTTCCGTGTGATCACAAAATCATCCGGTCTTGTTTTATATATATAATTCCAAAGATATAACAAAATATCGGCAATGCGGCCATGAACCTGTTTATGGGCCATGCTGATGAAATTAAATATGGCCGATTCGAACATTTCAGTAGTCCGCTCGCACAGGTCAAGGACAAAGGCGCCATGTCGCTGGGCCACCATTCGCAGGGCCTTGCCGTCGAGCAGGCATACATCGCAGTCCTCCATGGCCACCAGCGAAAAAATGTTGGTCTGCCTGAAAAACAGGTTGGCCGTGCCGAGGAGCTTCGGACCGGTCACAATCGTCATGATGTAATTCTTTCCCGAATCATAATGATAGCTGAATTTTACCAAACCCCGGTGCAGGAACACCAGGTGATGGGAGGCTGCGCCCTGCCTCAGGATGGTCTCTCCTTTTTCAAAATGCAGCTGCACCGACGTCCGGCGGATGAGCTCGAATTCGTCGGACGGAACGACACGGGTCGATAACTGCCTGAAAAGGCATTGGTTACAATCGAAAAGATGCCTGTTTGATTCTTCCATGGTTGTTTTCCTGCAGGCCCGTTTATGAAATATTTCATAACGGGTATTTAATTGTTGCAGACAAATGTACACTTTTTTGGTAGAGTTAGTGTATATTTTTGCAAAAACAAAAAAATGGAAATTCAAACCATCACCATCCTGGGCGGAAACGGGAAGGACGGGAGCACTGAAAACGTCACCCGGCTGGAGCTTCGCACCGGTGATATCATCAGCATCGTCGGACCTACCGGTTGCGGTAAAACCACGCTCATCAACGATATCGAACTCTTCGCCAACCTCAACACCCCTTCGGGGCGACAGGTGCTGATCAACGGAGAACCGATCCCCGATGATTTCAGCTTTGATCCGTCGCGGCACCCAATCGCCCTCATCTCCCAGCACACCAATTTCCTCAGCGATCTTCCCGTAGGCGAATTCCTCGCCATCCATGCCCGGGTGCGCGGAGCCGTCAACATTCCGGAGGTGGTGGAAGAGACCATCAGCTTTGCCAACCTGCTCACCGGCGAAGCGATCATCAAGGAATGCGGGATGACGGAACTTTCAGGGGGGCAGACCCGGTCGCTGCTGATCGCCGATGCTGTGGTGATCGGCAATTCACCCATCATCCTGCTCGACGAGATCGAAAACGCCGGCATCAACAAAACCAAGGCGCTGGAACTCCTGAAGAAATACAGGAAACTGTTCGTATTCGTCACCCATGATCCGACGATCGCCCTCCTGTCGGATTACCGGGTGATCATGAAAAACGGGGCCATGCAGAAGATCGTTCATTCCAATGCGGAAGAAAAGATCGCCGCGCGCGAGCTCCGCCGGATGGACGACATCATTCTTCATTTCCGCGGCCTGATCAGGCAGGGAGAGGAACTGACCGAAAAACACCTTGACTATATAAACAACTGAACCTATGAAACTGATCATTTTTGCCGGTCCGCCCACCTGCGGAAAGACAACCGTAATCCGGCAGGTTATCCGCCGCATGATCACCCGCGGCCACCGTCCGGCATATATAAAAATCGACGTGCTGTTTGCCGACGAGGATGAATCCATTCATAAGGAGTTCGGGATCCCCGCCAAAAAGATCTATTCGGGAGAACTCTGTCCCGATCACTGCAACGTGGTCGTGCTCGACGAGGCGGTGGAATGGGCCGAAAAATCAGGGTCCGATTATCTGTTCGTCGAAACGGCAGGACTCTGTCTGCGGTGTTCTCCTTACGTGGAAAACTCACTGGGCATCGTGGTCCTGGAGGCGACCAGCGGGATGAACCTTCCGCGGAAAGTCGGTCCCATGCTGACCCTGGCCGACATTGCCGTGATCACCAAGATCGATCTGGTTTCCCAGGCGGAACGTGAAGTGTTTCGTTACCGCGTGTTGGAATCCGCCTCCGGAATTTCCGTCGTTGAGAGCAACGCCCTTTACGGGATCGGGATTGATCCGATCGTGAAAAAGATCGAGCAGATCGGGGATATTCAATTCCCCATGTTCCTGCGCGGAAATCCGCCGGTCGGGACCTGTACCATCTGTGTCGGGAAAAAAGAGATCGGCGCGAAAAACCATTTCGGGGTGCTCCGTACGATGGAACACGATCTTTTCTACCTCGGCGAATGATGAACCCGACCGTTTACCTGGATAATGCCGCGACCACGGCTCCCGATCCTGTTGTATTGGAGGTCATGGCACGCACGGCCAGGGATTACCCCGGGAATGCCTCCAGCCTGCATTCCCAGGGAGCAAGGGCCCGGGGACTCCTCGAAGAATGCCGCGACACCCTGTGCAGCCTGATCGGGGCGAAACAGGGCGAGGTCGTTTTTACGGGCAGTGGCACGGAATCAAACAACCTGGCCCTCAAAGGCGTAGCTTTGGCCAATAACCGCCGGGGGAATCAGATCCTCGTCTCCGCTCTGGAGCATGATTGCATCCTGGAAACGGCAAAGTGGCTGGAGGAACTGGGTTTCAGGGTAACCCGGATCCCGGTCGACAGCCAGGGAATCCTCGATCCTGAGTCGGTGATCCAGGCTGTCACACCCGCCACCTTTCTGGTCTCCGTGATGCATGTCAACAACGAGATCGGGACGGTTCAGCCGGTGGCCGCGATCGGGCGGATCTGCCGGGAACGGAACATCCTGTTCCATTCCGATGCCTGCCAGTCTTTCGGGAAAATCGCGGTGGATGTGGAAGAGATGAACGTTGACCTGCTAACGGTAAACGCTCACAAACTCCACGGGCCGAAAGGAGCCGGCGCCCTGTATGTGCGCTCCGGGGTTTCCCTCACCCCTCTCCTGCACGGAGGCGGCCAGGAGGCCGGGATGCGTTCTTCAACCGAGAACCTCGCGGGAATCGCAGGATTTATCCGGGCAGCCGGCCTCGCTGTTGAAGGTCTGGGGGAAGAATCGAAGCGGCTTCGGGGGCTGCAGCAACATTTGATCATGGAATTATCGGACAAAATTGCCGGGATCTATTTCAATGGTTCGCTCGCTCACCGGGTGCCTCATAACCTGAACTTCTGCATCGAAGGGCTGGAAGGAGAAGGAATCCGGCTCCAGTTGCTCCTCGACGATGAAGGGATTTGCGTTTCCACCGGATCTGCCTGCTCGTCCAACCATGGCAATAACCCGTCGCATGTGCTGCAGGCCATCGGGCTCAATCCACTGCAAGCCAGAGGAGGGATCCGGGTCAGTTTCGGGCGGTTCACAACCCACGCGGAAATCTCACGGTTCATCGACGTTCTTGAAGAAAAGGTGGCCCTTCTCAATCCCATATTCTAACAGGTAATAAAGAAAATTATTCCAATCCTAAAAAACGCACTATGTTTCAAGAAAAAAATCCGTTACAACCGGGTGTCGTCCTTCCGGACCTGGATTGCGGGGCCTGCGGCTCCAGAACCTGCGGTGAATTCGCCGGACGCCTGGAAACCGAACCCGATGCCATCAAGCTTTGCATTCATCTCAACAGGAAGAGTGAGCCTGCAACAACCGCTCCGGGGCCAAACCTGCTTCATTCCCCCTGGCTCGGCGAGCGGCTGGGATGGAAAGACAACCTGGGCCGCGATTTTGATTTCATTCTCGATTCGTTCGACAACGAACCGGGCCCCAGGGAAACGATCCTTCCGTATAATCCTGCCCTGGTAAAAGAGTTGAATGTCAAGAAAGATGACATCATGATCGGTCGGCCAATGGGGATGTCGTGCGGCTGCCCGGTGACCCATTGCGGGATCGTTACCAGCGCAGATCCCCGAAACGGAGTCATCAACTGGTGTGTCACCGGCCCGCTGCGACCGCGTTCGCAGGGTTTTATCGACATCGGCTATTATATTGCCCAGGGATATGAGGGCATGATCCGTGAGGCCAGGTCGGATATCAGGATCGGGATCCGGTACTGGTTCATGCCACGGCGATGCATGCTGCAATGGCGACACAGCGGACTGGTAAATGCCGTGACCCGGTTGAAAGACGGCACCTACAAGGTGAGGATCGAAGGTTTATTTATTGGTTGATCAACGGTTACATTCTCCTTTCCCCTTCCACGTAATAGCAAACCCCGTTCTTTCCGGATTCAGGTCGCGGATGGGTTTCCTTGCAGTCAGGAGTCTTCAGGAACACCAAACGGGTGGATGAAAAAGAAATAATGATATAGGGAGGAATGACAGGTGAAAATTCATATTCGGATTTTCCCGATATTTGTCATAGCCAATCATTTTCATCTTTCACTCATCCTCCATGTCGCACCTCATTGACTCATCCACCTGCACCCGCTGCCGCCTTTGCGTCACCATTTGTCCATCCGGCATCCTCGCCATCAACGAGGCCGGAGAAATCATTTCCCGTCCCGACAGGACCGACATCTGTGTCACCTGCGGCCACTGCATGGCTGTTTGCGAGACCCGCTCGATCCGGGTGAACGGTCTCGAATACGGTAAAGAACTAGCTCCGCTTCAGGAGAACACGGTCGATTATACAACCTTCCGTAACTTCCTGCTGACCCGTCGCTCGGTCAGGCACTTCCGGGATCAGGAAGTCCCCCTGGATCTGCTTCAACGGATTGCCGATACCTTTGCACTGGCGCCTTACGGGATGTCACCCGAAAATGTCAGCATTGCCATTGTAACCGGCCGCGACCGGATCCGGGAGGCCTTGCCGGCCATTTCGAACATGTACCTGCAACTGGGTAAAATGCTCGGCATCGCTCCTATGCGTTGGCTGATGCGGCGAATGATGACCGCCCAGGATGCCGATACGATCTTCCGGTTGATTTATCCGCATGTAAAAAAAGGACTGTACGATTATTCGAAAGAAGACGACATTTCCCGCGAGGCGCCCGCGATGCTGCTCATCCATGGGCCGAAGAACGCGGGCGAGCACACCACCGACGGAATGATCGGCACAACCTATGCTTTTCTGGCCGCTCACGCACTTGGCCTCGGCGCCACCGTCATCGGGCTCATCGGTCCGGGCATCAACCGGAATAAAAAACTGAAAGAGCTGTACGGAATTCCACCTGAAAATGAAGTGATCCAGACCATTATCGTTGGCTATCCGAAGT